>NZ_CAWMSA010000040.1:310347-362696 GCF_963870205.1 Anabaena sp. CA = ATCC 33047
AGCGATCGCACAATGCGGCTACCCGGCGTTTACAATCTTGCGCTACTGCTGCTGATTCTGGGTTGAGCAAGCGATCGGCGATAATGTTACCAATTTCGGTAAATTCCTCTACTCCCATACCTCTGGTTGTCATGGCGGGAGAACCTAACCGCAAACCACTGGTAACAAATGGTGATTGGGGATCAAAGGGAACTGTATTCTTGTTAGCGGTAATATTCACTTCACTCACTAACTGATCTGCTTTCTTGCCTGTCATGCCAATCGAACGCAAATCTACCAGCATTAAATGGTTATCTGTGCCATCAGATACCAGTTTTAAGCCCCGGTTTTGCAGTTGACTAGCTAAAGCACGGGCATTATCAATGACTTGCTGGGAATAGGTTGTAAATTCTGGTTTTAAGGCTTCACCAAACGCAACTGCTTTACCTGCTATTACGTGTTCTAGAGGGCCGCCTTGAGTTCCAGGGAACACGGATTTATCGAATTTTTTACCGAGTTCTGCGTCACGAGTTAAAATTAAACCACCTCTGGGGCCACGTAGAGTTTTATGGGTGGTGGTGGTGACGACATCACAGTAAGGAATGGGGTTAGGATGCAAGCCACTAGCGACTAAACCAGCAATGTGGGCAATATCAGCTAGTAAATAAGCACCAACTTCATCAGCAATGCTACGGAATTTTTCAAAGTCAATAATCCGAGGATAAGCAGAATAACCACAAATCAAGAGCTTAGGACGCTCCCTTAACGCCAGCTCGCGAATTTGGTCGTAATCGAGTTGTTCTGTTTGTTGACTCACGCCGTAGTGACGCACTTGGAACCATTTACCAGAGACATTCACCGGAGAACCGTGGGTGAGGTGTCCACCGTGGGACAAATCCATCCCCATGATTGTGTCACCTGGTTCTAACAATGTTAGGAAAACTGCAAAATTCGCTTGTGCGCCAGAGTGGGGTTGTACGTTAGCATGAGCCGCACCAAATAGCTGTTTAGCTCGGTCAATGGCTATTTGCTCGATTTTGTCAACAAATTCGCACCCACCATAGTAACGCTTTCCAGGTAAGCCTTCGGCGTATTTATTGGTGAGTACCGAACCTTGAGCCGCTAAGACAGCAGCTGAGGTAAAGTTTTCACTAGCGATTAACTCCAAATGGTCGCGTTGACGTTGGAGTTCTTGATTAATTAATTCTGCGATCGCTGGATCGGAGGTAGCAAGCAAGTCTGAATTTGTCCTAGTCACTTCAACTATACCTAATGAAAATTTGCACAACAGTTGATTTTGTGGGAACTTAGCATTTAATTACGAGTCAACAGCCCATAGTTTCATAGTCTTTTGACTACTGTACAGACACGATTAACCGTGTTTCTACTATTGACTTCCATAAGTGCTAATTTACTGATTGTTAGCCGCCGACTAAGTTCATAGATTAACTATCATAAACCTGTTTACGGGAATATGAACTTTTATGCTATTGTTTCGCCTACAGTAATAATTTATGTAAGAGTCTTGAGCCAAAAGCTAATTCTCTCAAACTAACGACATACAATAAATTCAGGTTCACTTGGCGATTGTTTACTACTAACCCCATTTTTGCCAAAAAGAGTGCTGAAGGTTACTCTGAGGCAACCTGCACCAAGGAAAACTCAATTGATTAGCAGCCTTCAGCATCTCTTAGGACACCGCTAAAGTGTGTCCTGTTCTGGAAGAATGTGGAGCATGATGAGGATTTACGGGAGGGTTTTGCATGCTAGTCATGTTAATGGATGATCAAATCCTTGCCCCTGAGCAGGTTTGCCAGTCTTGTTTATTGGCTGATAATAGTGGTCAACCGCGTTGGCGTGCAGGACAATTGTACTGTGGTAAAGTTATTCGTAAGCTTGTAGAACAGCAGTCCGAACAGTATGAGTGTCTGATGGGTTTTCGCATTGCCGAAATAGGATAAACCATAGTTTAACGAGAACGGCTGAGTAACTGCGTTATCCTAGGCTCAAGTAATCATCATATTTTAGCCACAGGAGAATGCACAATGGCTTGGCGCGGGTCTACAACAATTTCTGAGAGAATTTTTGCTTGTTTACCTTATCTTCTGCCCATAGTTGACAGTTTAGTATTTGGGAGTTTTTTGTTAAGACAATTTCCTGTCTTACAATTACTGTTGTTACCTTTGCAACCAGTGTTGATAGTTTACGGTAGCTTAGGTCAATTGGGACAACTTCTAGTTTTCTTTGGTTTATTTATATTCGTGGTGAGAAACGAGAAAATTAGTCATTTTATTCGTTTCAACACGATGCAGGCGATTCTGCTGGACATTGTGATATTTTTGTGTAGTGTATTGGTGCGAGTTTTGACGCAAATTCCCAATACTGGCTTCGCAATTGAAACTATAGCCAATACCATATTTTTGGGGATTACAGCAGCAGTTATCTATTCGGTTGCCCAGTCATTGTTAGGGCGTTATGCAGAAATTCCTGCTCTTTCTGATGCTGTCTATATGCAAGTGCGCTAAAACTTAACAGGATGCCACTGTGTTTTCTAGGCGACCGATACCTTCAATTTCAATACGGACGCGATCGCCTGGATGCAATTGTCCTATACCCTGGGGTGTACCTGTCAAAATCACATCTCCAGGTAACAATGTCATCACTTGACTAATATAAGATACTAAAAAATCTGGGGGAAAAACCATCTGATCAATAGCAGCAGATTGCACCGGATTGGCATCATCATTGACAAAGGTTTGTAATCTCGCACCCGGATTTAATTCTCGGACAATCCAAGGGCCTAAAGGACAGAAAGTATCAAAACCTTTGGCTCGTGTCCATTGTCCATCTTTTTGTTGTAAATCTCGCGCTGTGACATCATTGGCGATGGTATAACCCCATATTTTGGTTTGGGCTGCTTCTGGTGTACAGTTAAAGGCGCGATCGCCAATTACCAGTGCTAATTCTCCTTCATAATCTACTCTTTGCGACTGGGGAGGATACTTAATTGCTGTTTCTGTAGCAATAACTGTTGTCGGTGGTTTGAGAAAAATTAACGGTTCAACCGGGACTAGAGTTCCCATCTCTGCTGCATGATCTGCATAATTTTTCCCCACAGCCACAATCTTAGAAGGAGCGCAGGGAGCCAAAATTTGATATTTGTCTGATTCTAAAATTAAATCTGTGGGCTGTCCTTGCAACCAGGGAGGTGCATCTAGCACCTGGACATTGAGAGATAGTTGTAACAACCCATAATAAATTTTTCCCTCTCGATTTTGAACTCGCACATAGCGTTGAGCCATAATTTTAATCAATATCCTTTTGTCTGATGTTGAAAGTAGCTATCTGGCTGGTGGATGCTCTCTGGATTACAAAAGCCAATTTTTGGCAGCTTGGGCTGATGATTTAAATTAAAAACTGGTAAGATTATAGTTCCTTGTTGCTTCATTTGTTGATTTATCCTGGTAGCTTCTAGCATAACCAACGTATAAATTAACATCAGCAGCCAGTTTGTCCACAAGGAGACTAACAATCATGACCACAGTTTACGAAACACTATATATTCTGCGTCCTGACCTGACAGATGAACAAGTAGAGCAAGCGATCGCCAAATATCAGAACATCCTTCAAGAACAAGGTGCTGAGAATCTCGAAATCCAAAATCGTGGTAAGCGTCGTCTGGCTTATGAAATCGATAGACATCGTGATGGCGTTTACATTCAGTTCAACTATACAGGCCCAGGAACTGCGATCGCTCCTTTAGAGCGTGCTATGCGCTTGAGTGAAGAAGTAATTCGCTACCTGACAACTAAATATGACGTGTCAGAGACAAAAGCAGAGTCAGAAGCTGTAACAGCTTAAGGTAATTTTGCCGTCAACTGTCTGGAGTGTTGAGTTCTGATGACTCATCACCCAACAGTTGTAAAAGTTAAATCAAAAAAATTTACCTTTTGCCTTTTGTGATTGAGTTGGGAATGCTACATTAACAGGTACTTGCCAAAAGCAATGCGTTTGCAGTTATACCTAAAGATTGAACACCATTCTTCAATCGGAGCTTTTAGCCACCGTGAGCCAAACTGAGACACCCAACATCCAAGCTCTCTCTGCGGAAATATCGCAGTTGCGACAAGAACTACAGCTACGCGATCAATTAGTGCAGCAGCTATCTCAAGAATTGTTTCGGCTAGTCAAGGGCAATACTAATTTTATGCCCCAGCGATCAGAGCCAGAACCTAACTTGAGTCAGTTACAAGCTTTACAAGAACAACTTCAAGCTGTTGAAGAACAAGTGACGTTCTACCAAGAACAAATCACCTCTCGTGACACGGAAATCTACCAACTGCGCCAATCAGTACAAGAACTGACTGATCGCAGTCGGATGTTAGAGCAAGTAGTCCAGGAATTGCCGCAAATTTACCGTCGTAAGTTTGAAGAACGCATGGCACCAGTCAGAGAAAAAGTGTCCATGTTACAACGGGAAAACCGTCAACTGCGAGCAGAACTTCAAAGTGTAAGTTACCGTTTGGCTTTGAAAACCCGCACTTCTAGCCATAGTGGTATTGACTTACCAAATTTCCCTCGTCCTTTGTCTGGAGAAGGTAATGTTTCTGCTGTGCAGAACGCCTAAATAACTCACAATCAATTTAATTGATTGATATTTAACAGCAATAATAAAATTTTTCCTGGATGATTAATTTCTCAGGTATCTAGGGCCAAAAAATTTACTTTTTTTCTTTGGTGTTATCTGCTAACTATACGGGGTAGCATGGGTAGCAAGCAAATTTAAATGACTTGAACTATCACCCACTGCACGGTTTTGGCTAATCAACAGTGTCAACACTACTGATTAGTCGTCTCCCCAAAAATCTTATTGTCTCAAAAGCATAACCAAGAGCATAGGCAATGAGGGGTAATTTATGGTAAATAATTAAAAATACCTTTTTTAAACATTGCCAAATGCTGCTGTAAAAATCAAGGCTTACCTTGCTAATGCTAATTTTTGCTCATTTACCTGAGCAAGTACATCTTCGTAAGTGCCGAAAATTTCAAATACTGAATCTAACTGAGTAAGTTCTAAAATTAAACGTACAGGTGTATGTACGTTACACAAAACTAACCGACAGTCACTTTGACGGGCAGTAGTTAGCCCTTTTACAAGTGAAACTAGGCCGGAACTATCCATAAAATCTACTTCTGCTAGATCGATGACCCAAATTTGATGCGGATGAGGAGATGTTTGAGCCATTTGTTCGCTTAAAGCCATGCCACCTTGTCCGTCTAGGCTGCCTTGAGGCTGAAACAAAAGTATTTGCTGTTCTTGTGTGAGAGTCATAATGATTTTAGTAAGTAATTGGAACACTTAACAAAAGCAGAAATTGAGCGTTAATCCTGATGAATTGTCAAATGACCATGATTTGTTAAATTCATAACCAGAGCAATAACATAGCCCTTTATTGACAGGATTGATCAGTGTTGAAGTCGTATAATTTGTTTGAACTTCCCTCACTATAGGCACAAACGCTTAAGGAATTCAGTATCAAAGATATCATTTACATAAGTTTTATAGTTTTATCCGGTTTTTATAAATTTTTGATGATAAATTCCTGATGGCTTTACGTAATTATACTTATGTGCTAAATACACTAAAAAAGTGAATTTGTCAAGAAGAAAAATCTGAGCAATGCTATAGAAATTAGTATATATATTTCCCTAAGAGTTGCTTCATTGACACCTCAGACATAAACAAGCAAAGATGTATATAAAGTAAAAAATTGTAAAGGCGGCGGTGCGGGATGTCTCTTGAGTTGATTTCACTAGAAAACATCCAGGAGTTTGCCCAAGATTACGGTTACTGGGCTATTTTTTTGGGGATTTTGCTAGAAAATTTAGGCATTCCCCTTCCTGGTGAAACCGTAACCCTAGTAGGTGGGTTTCTGGCTGGCAGTGATGAACTGAGTTACTGGATAGTTCTCGGTGTAGCCGTTGCTGGTGCTGTAATTGGCGGGATTTGCGGCTACTGGATTGGTAGACTTGGCGGCTGGTCTTTCTTAGTGCGAACAGGTAAAATATTTCGGATTAGTGAAGTACGACTGTTGAATATAAAAGAGCAATTTAGCGAAAACGCCGCTAAAGCTGTATTTTTTGGGCGATTTTTCGCATTATTGCGGATTTTTGCTGCCCCACTCGCTGGTATAGCTGAGATGCCTTTTGGAAAATTTTTGATATACAACCTTTTAGGGGCAAGTGTTTGGGCTGGGTTAATGGTAACGTTAGCCTTTTTCGCGGGTAGAATTGTTTCTCTAGAACAATTAGTTTCTTGGGTGAGTCAATTTGCAATTTTAGCTTTATTAATACTTGTTGCCCTGATTGCGATTCCTTTGTGGTTGGAGTCTCGCCAAGTCAAAGGCGCAACAGAAGATTGACACCTAATGCCAAGTCTGTTGTAGGGTGCGTCAGAATAGATAATTTGAAGCACCCTATTTATTGTCAACTTTATTTAGTTTGCTGCGCCCAAATACGTGTAGGTAATCCCCAAACGTAAATAAAGCCTTCGGCTGCTTTATGATCAAACTGATCTTCTGCGCCGTAGGTGGCTAAATCAGGGGTGTAGAGTGAATTATCGCTCCAACGACCGACTATAGTGGCGTTACCCTTGAAAAGTTTCAAGCGCACAGTTCCAGATACTTGTTCTTGGGTTTTTTGAATAAAAGCATCTAAGGCTGCTTTAAGCGGGCTGTACCATAAACCATTGTAAACAAGTTGGTTGTAAGATTCTTCAATGCCGCGTTTGTAATGGGTAACATCCGCAGTCAAAGTTAAACTTTCTAAATCTCGGTGTGCTTGAATCAACACTAACATCGCTGGTGATTCGTAGATTTCCCGTGATTTAATCCCTACCAAGCGGTTTTCGATCATGTCAATGCGTCCGACACCATGAGTTCCGGCGATGTGATTGATGGCTTGGATGAGTTCTACAGGTTTTTTCGCTGTACCGTTGAGAGTGGTGGGAATGCCTTGTGTAAACCCAATCTCAATATACTCTGGCTCGTTAGGGGTATCAGCGATCGCCTTTGTCATTTCATAGATTTCTTCTGGTGGTTCAAATTTGGGATCTTCCAACACACCAGCTTCTATACTACGACCTAGCAAATTTTTATCAATGCTGTAAGGAGAAGACTTTTTCACTGGGGCGGGGATGCCAAACTGTTCACCATAGGCGATAGTTTGCTCCCGACTCATACCCCATTCCCGTGCGGGTGCTAAGATTTTCAAATTGGGATTGAGGGCTGTGCAGGAGACATCAAACCGCACTTGATCATTACCCTTACCTGTACAACCATGTGCGATCGCATCCGCACCGTATTTTTCAGCAGCTTCTACTAATATCTTGGCAATTAACGGACGAGCTAAAGCTGTTCCTAGAGGATAGCGATTTTCATAGAGGGCGTTAGCTTGAATGGCGGGAAAAGCATAATCTGTCACAAAGCTGTCTTTTACATCCACCACGAGGGATTCACTCGCACCCGATTTTAAAGCTTTTTCTCGGATTGGTTCTAATTCATCTCCCTGTCCTAAATCTGCTGCTAACGTAATCACTTCTTCCACACCCCACTCATTTTTCAGGTAGGGAATGCAAACAGAAGTATCTACTCCACCAGAATATGCTAGAACAACCTTTTTGGCGCGACCCATTTGCTTCTCCAGTTAGGAAAACACATAATAATGAGTCATTATTATATCTAACTACACCATGTATATTTTCTGGATGCAACAACCGTTAGACTAATTCACTACAAATAGAAATTATCTGTAAATATTCTTTTTCAAGGCAAAGTTCATAGCTATGGGGTGTAATTTGCCCAATAGTTGTTATATTTTCATCATTAAAGTACAATTGTACTAAAGAGAAAAATTCTGATTGAATTTAGCCCCACTGGTATAGGTGGGGTTTTTATTGATAATTAAACGCAGATAAACGCAGATAAACGCAGATGAGTCTGTATTTTATGATTAATGGCATTAGAAGGAACTGTGTTAAGTACCGCACTGTCCTATGCTGAAGATGGGTAGTTGTGTTGTGGGTGAGACTGTGTTGATCAGCGTTGTGATACCAACTTATAATCGTCAGCCAATTTTAGAAAAATGTCTGCGTGCTTTAGAAATACAGCAACTAAGTGCATCTAGTGTTGTAGATGGTTATGAAGTGGTTTTAGTAGATGATGGTTCTACTGACGGTACATTAGATTGGTTAGCAGCACATAAAGATGAGTTTCCCCATGTGCGCTGGTTTGAGCAAGACCATGCTGGGCCTGCTGCGGCTCGGAATTTGGGCGTAGAACAGGCACAAGGGGATATAATTATTTTTATAGATAGCGATTTAGTGGTTTTAGACAATTTCCTGCAAGCTCATGCAGATGCTTTGATGCAGGGTAAGGAAAAACTGGGAAGCGATCGCTTTTTTACTTATGGTGCAGTCATTAACACCTGTAACTTTGAAAATCCTACGGCTGAACCATATAAAATTACAGATTTTTCCGCCGCATTCTTTGCCACAGGTAACGTAGCTATTCCCAAACATTGGTTAGACAAAGCCGGACTTTTTGATACAGGTTTTCAACTCTATGGCTGGGAAGATTTAGAACTTGGTGTCAGGCTAAAAAATTTAGGTTTAAAGTTAATTAAATGTCCCGCCGCCGTTGGTTATCATTGGCATCCACCATTTAAGTTAGAACAAATTCCTAACTTAATTGATAAAGAAATTCAGCGTGGCAGGATGGGTGTTTTATTTTATCAAAAGCATCCCACTTGGGAAGTAAAAATGATGATTCAAATGACTTGGTTGCATCGGTTACTGTGGGGAATTCTCTCATTAAATGGTGCGTTGAATGAAAAAACAATGACACCGTTATTAAGATGGTTGATTGATTTAGGTAAACCTCAGTTAGCTTTAGAAATTGCCAGAATTTTCCTCAACTGGTATAACGTCACGTCGGTGCGCTCCGAATTCAAAATTCAAAATTCCAAATTCCAAAAATAAAAACTTAATAAAAATGTTATTAGCTTGACCAAATTGGTAAAAATATGTGCTATCCTAGTAGAGTTGTCTAAATTCCGCACATCCGGGAATTCGGGTGTTTCCCAGTAGGGAAATACGCCTGGGTGGAGGTTTAACCCGAATAGGAGTAAAAAAAATATATGCCAGTTGTTTCATTGGCTCAGATGATGGAGTCTGGGGTTCACTTTGGGCATCAAACCCGGCGTTGGAACCCAAAAATGTCTCCTTACATCTACACATCGCGTAATGGTGTACATATCATTGACTTGGTGCAAACAGCCCAGTTGATGGAAGATGCTTACTCCTATATGCGATCGCAAGCCGAGCAGGGGAAAAAGTTTCTGTTTGTAGGCACTAAGCGGCAAGCAGCCGGTATTATTGCTCAAGAGGCTAGCCGTTGCGGTTCTCACTATATTAACCAACGCTGGTTAGGTGGAATGCTGACTAACTGGGCTACCATTAAAACCAGAGTAGACCGTCTCAAAGACTTAGAGCGTCGGGAAGAAAGCGGCGCATTAGATTTATTGCCCAAAAAAGAGGCTTCCATGCTCCGCCGTGAGATGGCAAAGCTACAAAAATACTTGGGCGGGATTAAAACTATGCGGAAAGTCCCGGATATCGTGGTGATTGTAGACCAACGTCGGGAGTATAACGCGGTTCAAGAGTGCCAAAAATTGGGAATTCCCATTGTATCCATGCTGGATACAAACTGTGACCCAGATGTAGTAGATATTCCCATCCCAGCTAATGACGATGCTATCAGATCAATTAAATTGATAGTGGGTAAATTGGCAGATGCCATTTATGAAGGTCGTCATGGTCAGCTAGATACAGAAGAATACGAAGACTACGAAGGCGCAGAGGAAGATTACGATTACGACGAAAGTGATTACTCTGAATTTGCTACCGACGACGAAGAAGAAGAATAAGCAAAATTAGATAGATGAAGGATGAAGCAAATCATGCTCACACTTCATTCTTCATCTTGTAAGTTCATATTTAATCGCTTTTTCTTCCCCAGCCCTGAGTAAGATAGAAATACTCAACACCCGTGAGCGATGATAACTCAAGGTCAAGTTAGGAATTGAGGCAACATGGCGGAAATATCTGCAAAACTCGTCCAAGAGCTACGCCAAAAATCTGGTGCGGGCATTCTGGACTGTAAAAAAGCCCTGAACGAAACCGAAGGCGACTTAGAAAAAGCTATAGAATGGCTACGGAAAAAAGGCATTGCTTCGGCGGGTAAGAAAAGCGATCGCATTGCGGCAGAAGGTTTAGTAGACACCTACATTCAGCCAGATGGCAAAGTGGGCGTACTCATTGAAGTCAACTGTCAAACCGATTTCGTTGCCCGTAACGATGCTTTTAAAATTCTTGTTAATAACCTAGCCAAGCAAGCTGCAACTGCTGATAGTGTTGAGTCTTTGCAGGCTCAACCTTACGTAGCAGATGCGAGCGTCACCGTGGATGAGTCCATCAAGCAAGTAATTGCTAATTTAGGTGAAAACATTCAGGTTCGTCGCTTTGTCAACTTTGCTAGCCAGGATACACCAGGGGTAGTAGACAGCTACATCCATACTGGTGGTCGAGTCGGTGTGTTAGTAGAGGTGAGTTCCCCAGCAGCTGGTACTAACGAAGAACTCCAAGCATTGGCACGCAATTTAGCAATGCAAGTTGCAGCTTGTCCCAATGTTGAGTATGTAAGTGTAGACAAAATTCCTGCCGAAATTGTCCAAAAAGAAAAAGACATCGAAATGGGCAAGGAAGATTTGGCGAATAAACCAGAAAATATCAGAGAAAAAATCGTTCAGGGTCGGATTGAGAAACGCCTGAAAGAAATGACTCTGTTAGATCAGCCTTACATCCGCGACCAAAGTATTTCTGTAGAAGACTTGGTGAAGCAAGTTAAGGCTAAAGTTGGTGGAGACGTGGAAGTGCGTCGTTTTGTTCGCTATATCCTCGGCGAAGGTATTGAAAAACAAGAAAGTAACTTTGCTGAAGAAGTAGCAGCCCAAATGGGTCAGAAGTAGTTTGAGTGCTTAATTGACTGCACTAGATACAGGTCAAGCAAATAGCCTGACCTGTATTTTATTTATAAGCTCAGGTCTTACGCAACTGACACATTAGTAGGGTGCGTCAGATGTGAAAAATATGTTTATTTTTAACCAATTATTTTTTCTGACGCACCCTAGAAGAAACTTTGATGATGACGCTTGTGTAAGTCCTAAAGCTAAAATACTGTGGATGATGATTTGCAAATAACTGCGTACATTTGTACCATGAAGGTTCAGGTGGATAAGCAAAGGAAAGTATGGCTAGAGCAATTGAGCGAATAGAAAAGGATATTGCGGTGTTGCAAGAAGCGATAGAAGCGATCGCCACACAACTTTATGCAGCTTATACTAATTATCTCACCAACTTGGGTCAAGGACTGCGAAAACAGTTAATTCTGGCTACTTATCATCTATGTACCCAAGGGTATCCCGACAATTTTTTGCGGTTATCCTTGAATCAACGGCAACAATTACAACAAAATATCCGTAAATTAGGTCAAAAAGCTGCTGAACAATTACTGACTCATCTTGCCAGTGAACAAGAACCAGAGGAAGATGAGGCTTCAGCTACCAGTAACGTGGAAGATGCGGAAGATGAGGCTTCAGCTACCAGTAACGTGGAAGATGCGGGAGATGAAACCGATGAAACAGAGGAAGACGAGACAGAAACATCTCAAATCATGGGAGCAGAAGAAATCTTATCTGTTTTACTAGCCGCTAATCAAACCCGGAAAAACGCTACGTCTGAATCTTATGCCTTTGACAGTTCTAACCCCATCAAGCTGGCAAAATGGCAAAATCACCTAGAAGCAGAAATCCAAAAGACACTCAAAAAAGTTTCTTATGAAGCGAATGTAGTGTTACAAAAAGCGGGAATTTTACCGAAAAAATTACCAGAACCTATCTTAGAAGCAGCTGTAGCTGCATCTGAAGCTTCGGCTGAAATGATGCCAGGGCCGCCCAATCTCTTAAACTTAGTAATTGAGATTGAAAACGGGCAAGATGCAGAAGCATCCAACCTCACCCAAATTATGACGATTAATTTACGGCTAGGAGAAATCGAGTTTGCCGACGCTGCACTTTCCACGAATCGCAAGCAAATCCGGGAAATCTTAGTGCAACTGTCTAAAATAGGCAAAGAATATCAAAAAAAACAAAGAGAACGCTCAATAGCCGAAGCTGAATCTGCATGGCGTGCTAGCTGGTACGAAGATTAGTTAATATTCTCACATTCATAGTATAAAGTAGTGACCAATAACCAATAACTAATGACTAATGACTAATAACTAATGACTAATGAGCAACCAGATTGGATACGCTTACATAAAGCCTTGACAGTAGAAGCAGAATACGGCTTTCAAGACTTGATGGGTAAACAATACCGTTTTAGTGAATTTCTCAGCTTGACTTTTGGGAAATTCCCTTCAGGTTTACCATCGATTGAGCGTCGTCGCTGGCAAGATTTAGCAATTCAATTTGCTCAGTATCCGCATCTGGAACTGCAACAACGACAACATTTAATAGCAGAAACCCGCAGGTATCTTTACCAACTGCAACAAGAAGAAAGGGAGCAGGATAGTAGGGTAGCAGAGGAGCAAGAGAAAAGCTATAAATCGAAAGTTCCCAATTCTGCGCCGGTTGTGGCAGAAGTTAGCCGCAGATTAGCCCCCAAAATTGACCAAAAACTCAGCGATTTGCCAGAAATCGGCATTCGTAAAGCAGATAAGTTAGCAGCTTTGGGTTTGTATACGGTGCGCGATTTGCTGTTTTACTATCCCCGTGATCATATTGACTATGCGCGTCAGGTGAATATCCGGGAGTTAGAAGGGGGTGAGACGGTAACGATTATCGCTACTGTGAAGCGTTGTAATTGTTTTACTAGCCCCAAGAATAAAAAATTAACGATTTTAGAATTACTGTTAAAAGATAATACAGGTCAAATTAAAGTTAGTCGTTTCTGGGCGGGGGCGCGGTTTAGCAGTCGTGGTTGGCAAGAAAGTTTAAAGCGTCGTTATCCAGTGGGTAGCGTGGTGGCGGCTTGTGGGTTAGTCAAAGGTAGTAAATACGGTTTGACGCTGGATAACCCGGAGTTGGAAGTATTAGCTAACCCTGGGGATACGATTGAATCGTTAACAATTGGGCGAGTTGTACCAATTTATGCACTCACCGAGGGAGTGATGGCGAATATGGTACGTCAAGCGGTGTTAGCTGCTTTACCTGCGACGGTGCATTTAAAAGATCCATTGCCGAAAGGTTTGCGGGAGAAGTATGGTTTGATGGAATTGAAGGATGCGATCGCTAACATTCATTTTCCTAAAGATAGCGATCGCCTACAAGCCGCCCGTCGTCGTCTCGTCTTTGATGAATTTTTCTACCTGCAACTCGGTTTACTGCAACGCCAGCAACAAGCAAAAGCCATTCAAACCAGTGCGGTGCTTGCTCCCAAAGGACAATTAATCGAAAAATTCTACGAAGTTCTACCTTTTCAACTCACCGGCGCACAGCAACGAGTTCTTAACGACATCCTCAACGACTTGCAAAAAACCACACCCATGAATCGACTTGTTCAGGGTGACGTAGGTTCCGGTAAAACAGTCGTGGCAGTGGTAGCAATTTTAGCCGCAATTCAATCTGGCTACCAAGCCGCTTTAATGGCTCCCACGGAAGTCTTAGCAGAACAGCATTACCGCAAGTTAGTTAGCTGGTTTAACTTATTATACTTACCAGTGGAATTGCTCACAGGTTCAACTAAAACTGCCAAACGCCGACAGATTCATGCTCAACTAGAAACCGGGGAATTACCCCTGTTAGTGGGAACTCACGCCTTAATTCAAGATCCGGTTAATTTTCAGCGATTAGGGTTAGTAGTCATTGATGAACAACATCGATTTGGCGTGAAACAAAGAGCGTTATTGCAGCAAAAAGGCGAACAACCTCATGTATTAACTATGACAGCTACCCCCATACCCCGCACATTGGCATTAACCATACATGGGGATTTGGAAGTGAGTCAAATTGATGAGTTACCACCAGGGAGACAAGCAATACAGACAACTGTGTTAAGTTCTCAAGAGCGCAGCTTTGCTTATGACTTGATGCGCCGGGAAATTGCCCAAGGTAGACAGATTTATGTAGTCTTGCCATTGGTGGAAGAATCAGAGAAACTAGACTTGCGATCGGCAGTAGAAGAACATCAAAAGCTGCAAGAAAGTGTTTTCCCAGAATTTCAAGTAGGGCTATTGCATGGTCGCATGAGTTCCGCCGAAAAAGACGAAGCCATCACCAAATTTCGGGATAATCAAACGCAGATTTTAGTGTCTACCACCGTTGTAGAAGTTGGCGTTGATGTGCCTAACGCTACAGTTATGCTCATTGAAAATGCTGAACGTTTTGGTTTATCCCAACTACACCAATTGCGGGGAAGGGTTGGGCGTGGTGCAGCTAAATCTTATTGTTTGTTAATGAGTAATTCCAGAAGTCCCGATGCCCAACAACGGCTGAAAGTCTTAGAACAGTCTCAAGATGGCTTTTTCATTTCGGAGATGGATATGCGTTTTCGCGGGCCGGGAGAAGTGTTAGGAACTCGTCAATCTGGTGTGCCAGATTTTACCTTAGCTAGTTTAGTAGATGATGAGGAAGTGCTAATTTTAGCCAGGCAAGCCGCAGAGAAAGTCATAGAATTAGATATGACATTAGAGCGTTGGCCTTTAATGAAGGCAGAATTGAAGTATCGTTATGAAAGATTGATGGGTGGGGCTATTTTAACTTGAAAAGTTGAGCAAATAAAAGTCAAAATAGTGGACTGACACGCCTAAAATGATGCAATAGATTTTTGAGGAAATCAGATAAATCAATAATTTCTGATTTTGCCTAATGCACAAATTTAGCTGTGTCAGTCCACTACTGGAATGCAATTTAATTTATAATTGAGGATGGCTAGAGTTTTTGCAACAATTCTTGAGTTAATTGCATGAATGCTTTAGAACCTGCTGATTGAGGTGCATTTAAAACCACTGGCATAAAACTATCCACAGCTTTAGCAACGCTGATGTCAACTGGAATTTGTGCCTTACAAATTTGTTCTACACCAAAATCTTCGACAACCCTGTGCATCACCTGTTTATAATATCTACCTGTGAGTAAATTGGTGTTACACATACTAAAGACAATACCCAGCATTTTAATATTTATTGTTGCTTCATGTTCATGACTTTCTTTTAACTGGGCAATGCGTCTTTCTAATAGTTGAATTCCCACAACAGACAAAGGTTCTGGCTTGGCTGGCAGCAGGTAAAAATCACTAGCAGCTAAAGCACTACGGGTTAATAAATTGTAACCAGGGGCGCAATCTAAAATAATAAAATCATACTGATCACGCACTGGTTTTAAGATATTATTAATTAAAACTCGTTCAAAACGGTTCCAAACTGTTTCAAAATTTTGTTCCCCCAAAGCAATGGTTTGTCTGTGCAGCATTTCTGAGACGACAAACTCATCATATAAATCTATATCTCCCGGTAATAAATTTAATTCTGGCAGATTACAGACTTGAGTTTGAGTAATATCATTGATGGTTAACTGAGAATTCGGATCAGGATTGATAACTTCATCAATGAGATATCTTAATGTGCGTCTTTGTTTGCGACGTTTGGCAAATTCCAGAGGCGACATCAGACTAAGTGTGGCACTGATTTGGCTATCTAAATCTAGAACCAGGACTTTTTTACCATGATTTTTCGCCAAACAAGTTGCTAAGTTCACAGTGAGGGTAGTTTTCCCTACACCGCCTTTCATATTTGCAGTAGCGATTACATATCCCATTGTTAATTCCTCTGATGACGCGTTCCCATTCAGGTAGCGCACACCCCTTCTGAACAATTGAAACTTCCGTTAAATATAATATTTACGGGGAATCAAAAGAGTTGTGTCAGCAAGATTGCCTCGATAGAGTATATAGCAACTTGGCTGAAGTTGGGAGATGTCTGGGAAAAATGTAGAGATGTTTTATGAAACGTCTCTACATTTATAGGATATAGGTATCCTGTGGGATATTCATGGATGACGGGGTTGCTAGTATGCTTTGAGGCTTGATAAATATCCTCTCTCACTGGTTTTGAGTGGAAATGATATATGGTAATTTGCCTAAGTCCTCAGTATGTAATTGCAGTTGTGGTGATGACACCCAATCATGTAGAGAAACAACTGACTTGTTTACAATTGCCTAACCCTAAGATTTAGTCCACCGATAATTCCAGCTTTATCATTGATACTTCAATAATGATTGATGTTGATTCAACATCAGTTTTATCTGTAATAATTCAATATGGAATTTATACACAACATACCTGCCATTTCAGCCGATTGTTGATTGTAAAATATGTCTGTGTTTTGCAAGACACCTTTACTGTGAATTATTTCATAGTGATAATAGCCATATTGATCCAAGTAAATTACTAATGTAAGCTGATTAACAGCAGTCATAGTCAGTAATTTATTAATCATTTTTGTACATCCTTTATGTAGGTTTTATGTGGCTTCATATTTAATTTTCAGCTTTTTATTAGTCCTACAGGATGAAGTTAGATAAGTTTTAACGGAAATTAGAGTAAATGTAAAAGTCAGGACTTAGGCAACTGATATATTAGTAGGGTGCGCCGCAATAGTTGAGAGTCAATCAATCGAAAATGGCATTATGGTAGGACAATCAGTAGGTTTTGATGCTAGCAATCTCTTTAAATTAAGAAAGTGACATTTTTTCCTTGATACTCTGGGGTGATTTTTGATGTTCAAAGTTACCTCCGTATCTGATTCTAAGGGACTTCCAGATAAAAAAATATCCAAAATTTAGGGTGCGTCAGTAAGAGTAACCCTAGCTATACCAATAAAATATTCATTCTGACGCACCCTACTAACAGTCAATTTGGATAATTTATTTTTTGTTGTTCCCTAACTCTTAAGATGTAAAAAAAATCTTTGCACAAGCCCACGAGAAAATTAGCGTTATTCATGATGCTTTTAATGCTGAAAATACTGGTTGAATTGAGTCTTTTAATACTTAACAAACATCCTTTTAAAGAAGCCGGTTAACTGTAATACAAACTGGAACTCTTTTATAAGCGGGTGTGCCACTTTGCGGATCAACTTTTGCTTTAAATAAAACATTCGCTTCAGGATAAAACATAAAAGCTACACCTTCACGAATTGCACCACAAATAATTTCAATATTTTCTAGTTCTCCCTGATCTCCTTTCACTGTTACTCGCTGATGTTCCTGAAATCCGGCTTTTTTGATATCCAGAGGATTCATTAAAATGCAATGACGATGGGGCATTCCGCGATATTTATCTTCACTACGATAAACTACAGTATTATGTTGGCCATAGCTGCGTCCTGTTCCTAAAATCACTACAATTCCTGGCTGATTTTCTGCCACACCAAACTCGGCTTTAGTTGGTAGTGATAGTTGCGGTAAAGGTGTGACAAACATCTGCGCTTTCCCATCTGATGTGGGAAATTTCGGTGCTTCTAAAATCCGCCCTTCAATGAGAAATTCTTGTTTTGTTTGGTCAATTGTGCCAATTTTTTCATAACCAGGAATGGTTTGAGCAATTAATTTTCTAATATAAACTGTATCTTGCAGTTTGCGCCAGTTTATCGGTGTTTCGCCATGTAAGCGAGCAGCAATTTCTGTGATTAAATCTATTTCAGAAATTAAGTCAGCATCAGGTGGTTTTAAATGACTTTTTCCTTCATCATTTAACCGCACAAAGTTATTACCTGATTCAGTTGTTGTTTTGTGAGGATTTTCAAACCGATTAAATACAGGTAAGATTAAAGTTTGCTGTTTAGCTAACCCGTGAAAATGTCCTAAGTTCGGTTTTGTCGCTACATAAAAAATTGTGTCTATTTGCGATAGTGCCTGTTTCGCTTGCTGTAAGTCGGGATTGGCTGCATACAAATTTCCCCCTAAGCAAAATAGTGTGTCTATTTTTCCTAATTCTGCGGCTGTGATTAAGTCACGGGTGTGATAGCCAGGGGTTTCACTCAGAGGTTTTCCTAAGAGTTTAGAGAGTGCTTGTTTAATTTCCTCGCGCAAATGCACTGTTACACCCATTGAACCAAATCCTTGCACATTAGAATGTCCTCGAATGGGCATTGTACCTGCGCCAAGTTTGCCGGCATTGCCTGTAATTAAGGCTGTATTCGCAATACTGAAGACATTATCCACACCGTTAGCGTGTTGAGTTATCCCCATTGCCCAAGCAAAAACTACACGCTCCGATTTACCAATTATATAAGCTGCGGCTGTGATTTCTTCTTGGGATAAACCACATATATTAGTGATGTTATCCCAGGCAATATTTTTAGCGTAATCTAGAACTTTCTGCCAATCCTTTGTATAGTTATTGAGATATTCTGTTTTAATCAAATTCTGTTCAATTAGAGATTTTTGCAATCCCACAAATAATGCCACATCACTACCAGGAATTGGTTGTAGGTACAAAGAAGAGATATCTGAGCCACCTGTGAGTAAAGATTTGATAGGAAATGCAGGGGATGCAAATTTAACTAACCCGATTTCTATTTGGGGATTAATAATGATTACTTTGCCGCCACTTTCCCGCAATTTGATCAATTCGTTCATCAGTCGCGGATGATTTGCGGGAGCATTAGAACCTATTAAAACAATACAATCACTATGTTTTAGGCTCTCTAGGCTTACCATTGAGGTGCCAGTTCCGAAAACTTTTTTTAATCCCACTGTTGAGGGTGCGTGACATAAATCTGAACAGTCTGCTAGATTATTACTACCTAGCGATCGCATTAATAATTGTAGTAAATAGGCAGCTTCATTAGATGAACGCCCAGAACTATAACTGGCAATTCTAGCTGGTGGTAGATTAAAGGCTTGTGTAGCGATGTGATAAACTTCTTCCCAGCTAATACGTTGATAATGGGATGAACCTGATCTGAGGATGAGAGGATAAGTTAATCTACCCAAGCGATCGCACTCTTGAGAAGTCAGTGTTTGTAATTCACTGATGCTATGTTTTGAGAAAAAATCTGGCTTAATTCCGGGTTGCAATTCCGCCGCGATCGCTTCTACACTTTTAGCACAGCGTTGTAAATATTCTCCCGCTTCATTAACAAATCCCCCTTTTTGTCCACCCGTACCCCAAGCACAGGATAAACACGCACTTTTATGATTGAGAGTTTGCCATAATTGTAAACCTGTTGGTGAAAGCGTTTTTTCTACCCAATACTGAATTACAGGGAAACCACCCCCAGCCGGGGAGCTAGACTTGCTTTGAGGTAAGTTATCCATACTTAATACTCAGCTAAATCTCAACTCGTTTAACTATTTTTTATTATTACTAATCATTCTTTCCCTTGGCAAAATAGAAATATGAATTAATCAAATAAGTAAAATTTAAGCTTGTGTCTATTTCTAGGGAATAATTTGGATTTTTTATCTATCATTGGTCAGAATTTAAACAAATAAATTATCTGCTCAAATTACGAGAAGAAACGTGATTATCTGACTATCGCTGATGTCTATGCTGGATTTTCACCAGCTAAATTACGAGTATCAATTTCTTTATTAGTGGGAGGAAATACAATTATCTTGCCATTTATTAATACACATCTTGCACCTGTTCCTTGAGGATAATTTTTGTAGGGTGGGCATTGCTTGTAACTTGCTGAAAGCCTTAGTTTTACGTTGTTGGCTGTGCAGGGAGCGACGTTGATTGAGAATTGTGCAAGATATGACCTAATCAATCACCGCTTTGGGAAATGATCAACCCAAAGCGATTGCCTATTATATTGCTTTCTTCTATGGTAGAGGTTTCATCACATTCAAAAACGCCTTCTCACAAGCGCATGGCCAGATTGAACATCAAACCAGTGAATATTCTCCGAGGGCAATGCTATTGTAATATGCTCGCCGCTCCAATTTCGGTCTGTTGACAACAAAGCACGTACAGTAATCGCTTCATTTTGTGACCCCTCAACCTTAATACTTACCAAATAGTACATACCCAAGTTTTCCACAAGATACACTTGACCTCGGATAGTCTGAGTATCACCCGGTTGAGCAATGCGGACATCTTCTGGGCGGATTCCCAAGATAATTTGAGGTGGTATAGTTGGGATATTGGGGAGACGCACTTGAAAATTACCCAGGATTGCAGACCTTCCCTGACAAGGTAGAGTTAGTAAATTCATTTGCGGACTACCGACAAATCCAGCTACAAAGAGATTAGCTGGATGGTTATAGATGTGTTCAGGTGAGTCAAGTTGCTGGATGTAGCCATCGTTGAGTAATGCTACTTTTGTGGAAAGCGTCATTGCTTCTGTTTGGTCGTGGGTGACGTAGACAACAGGCACTTTTTGGGCGGCAAAAATTTGCTTGAGATTGGCTCTGACTCGTTCGCGCAATAGTGCATCCAGGTTACTTAAAGGTTCATCTAACAAATACACATCGGCATTACGCACTAAAGCACGACCGACCGCCACCCGTTGCCGTTGTCCTCCAGATAACTGACCCGGTTTGCGGTTGATTAATTCTTCTAATCCTAAAACTTCTGCCACTTCTGCGACGCGCTGTTTAATTGTTGCCGGTGGTACTTTTCTCAACTTGAGTGCAGAAGCTAGGTTGTCATAGACTGTTTTATGGGGGTAGAGTGCATAACTTTGAAAAACCATTGCAATGTTGCGATCGGCTGCTCGCTTATAAGTAACATCTACACCCCCAATTTTGATTTGACCGCGAGTTGGTTCTTCCAGTCCCGCAATCATGCGTAAAACTGTGGATTTGCCACAGCCAGAAGGGCCGAGTAAAGTGAGAAATTCATCGTTATCTACAGTTAAGCTAAAGTCTTTGACTGGGATAACTTTAGAAGTATAGGTTTTATTTAAGTTTTTCAGTTCAAGTTTAGCCATTTTTCTATCCTTTGACTGCGCCAGAAGTCAGACCTTGGACAATTCTGCGCTGGAAAAATAAAACTAATAAAACTAGGGGGAAAGTACCAACCACAGTTGCCGCAGCGATCGCACCATAGGGAATTTCATACACTGTGGCACCACCTAACTGAGCAGCTGCAACAGGAATTGTCTTCAACTCTTCACGGGTGATAAATGTGAGCGCGAAAATAAACTCGTTCCAGGCAAAAATAAAAGCGAGAATTCCCGTAGTTACCAAAGCCGGAAGCGTCAAAGGTAGTACGATTTGCCACAGTAGTTGAAAGGTGTTGTAACCATCGACTTTAGCGGAATCTTCCAAGTCTTTGGGCAATTGTTGGAAAAAGCTTCTCAGCACTAGAATTGTTAAGGGTAGATTGATGGCGGTGTAGGGTATGATCAGTGCTAAATAGTTATTACCCAGTCTGAGAGCCTGAATCACTTCCAAAAGTCCCAGAAACAACAAAATTCCAGGGAACAAAGTCACAATCAAAACGCTGGCCAGGATAACTCTTCCACCCCAAGGACGTAACCGTGCCAAGGCATAAGCGGCAGGTGTTCCGATGGCTAAAGCTAAAGCTGTGGAAGTAATCGACACAAAGGCACTGTTAAAGATGTACCGCCAAAATGGACGACGGGTAAATAACTCAATGTAGTGATTGAAAGTGAATCGCGTGGGGAAATAGACGGTAGGAACGGCGGCAATATCTTCATTTACTTTCAAAGATGTCAGCAGTTGCCACAAGGCAGGTGCTAGGCTGAAGATAATCACCAATGTTACTGCTATGGGTAGTAAGATTTTTTGCCAAGAAAACCTCAATCCTCCGGTTGGTTTTGGATTGCTAGAAACTTTTGCTGGAGTTGTATTCATAGGTTAGATGGCTCCTGTCTGGTGCGAAATTTGTGTAACAAAAAATTAGCGATCGCCACCGCAGCAATTAAAATCAGAAATGTCACTACGACTAGGGCGGCTCCATAACCAAAATCTAAGTAGCGCATCACTGTGGCATAAATGTACAGAGAAACCACTTCTGTCGCACCACCAGGGCCACCCCCAGTCATCACAGCAATCAAGTCAAAAATTCCAAAAGCCTGAGCAAAGCGAAACAGGACAGCAATCAGAATCTGCGGCAACAGCAGGGGCAGTGTAATATTACAAAAGCTCTGCCAAGCATTTGCCCCATCAACCGAATATGCTTCATACAGGTCTTTTGGTATCGACTGTAAACCAGCTAGCAGCAGAATGCTAATAAAAGGCGTGGTTTTCCAAACATCAGCAAAAACTACAGCTACCATTGCCAGTGTTGGATTTCCTAGCCAATTAATTCCAGTTTCAATCAGTCCTAGCCGTCGCAGAATATCATTGACAACCCCAAACTGGTCGTTAAAAATCCAAGCCCATGCTAAACCAATCAAAGCAGTAGGCAAAGCCCAAGGTAAAATGGCAATTGTACGCACTACCCCACGGCCAAAAAACGCCTGATTGAGAACTAAAGCAATCAAAAGTCCTAACACTAACTCTGAGACGACGGATGCTGTTGTGAATACAGTCGTTACCCAAAAACTCTGCCAAAAACGACCATCCCCCGCCATCCGCAGATAATTGTCCCAACCAGAAAAGACTGGTTGTAGCTCCGTTGCTAAATTCCTAGTAAATACACTTAACCAAAATGCCCGTAAAATTGGGTAGGCAAATACAAACAATAGCAGCAGTAATGCTGGTGTGAGTAATATCCAGGCTGTTCGTTGTTCCCGACCTCGAAGTGTATGCAAGTTCATTGATCAAGAGCCAGTAAAAAAATGGTTTTATTTTTTTGTGCCAACTTCTAGTAGTCGTCGCGTTTCACCAGCAGCCGCTTGCATGGCTCGTTTCGGACTGATTCGACCGGATAGAGCCGCGCTGAGATATCGCTGTAAAATATCTGATACCTGGGCGTATTGAGCAACTGGTGGACGTAAAACGGATTTCTCCACCACCTTTAAAAGTTGTGGGTAGTGGGGATACTTGGCAACAATATCTGGGTTTGTGAACAATGACCGTCTACTGGGTACAAAACCTGATTGCAGAATAAATCGCTGCTGTGCTTCTTCACTGGTGAAATATTGAATTGCCTTCCAAGCTGCTTCGGGATGTTTAGAAGATTTAGCAATACCTAAACCCCATCCTCCTAAACAAGCTCCTCCAGTTTGCTCAGGAGCGTGTACCATTGATTTTATCCCGATTTTGCCAGCAACGGGCGAATTCTCCTGATTAGCTAAAGGCCAGACATAAGGCCAACTGCGTAAAAATACTGCTTGACCACTTTGAAATAAACGCCGAGTGTCTTCTTCTTGGTATGTTGTCACTCCCGGAGGTGAAACGCCCTGCTGAATGGTGCTACGAAGAAACTCAACAGCTTGGAGGGACTCTGGCCGATCTAATCCAACTGCCAATGTATCAGGATTAACCCAGAAACCACCAAAGCCTTCTAGGACTTCTACAAACATGGCTACAAGTCCTTCATACTGACGACCTTGCCAGAGATAACCCCAATTTACCTGATCGGTTTTTTGTAAGATTTGAGAAATTCGCATCAAGTCTGCAAATGTTTCTGGCGGCTCGAATCCTGCTTGTTTGAGCAAGTCTTTGCGGTAATAAAGCATTCCCACATCGGAACGAATCGGCATTCGGTACAGCTTACCTTGGTAATAACCTGCTTCCACATCCTTGGGTAGAAATGCGGCTAACTCCTCCTGAGAAATGCGGTCATCGAGGGGTAACAGCCATCCAGCCGCCGCAAATTTGGGTGTCCAGATTACATCCATGTTGATCAGGTCATAAGGGGAATCACCCAAGAGAAAAGCCGAGGTATAGAGGTCTTCCACCAAATTAGCTGCATTTGGCCCTTCAAGCAGGTTGATGCGAATGCCTGGGTTTTGCGCCTCGAAGTCTTTAACCATGCCTTCTCTGAAGGGACGGACATCAGGGGCTGGCATTAATAAGTTGAGTGTGACTGGTTGCTGTGAGATTGCTACCCAATTAAATAGTATGATGCCTGATAGCAGTGTCAAAAAGACTAATGCTAGCAAAAATTTTGGTTTTTGTCTGAATGTTTGCAGCTTCTTGATTGGCTTGCGGGACAACATCATTAATTTAGTGTAGCGATCGCTAGTGGTAATCAGGTGGATCTGAATAATTGTCATTAAGCTCAGACATTAGGCAGGAGGAAAGTGACTATAAATTAATTTCTGAGCAGTTAAGTTAGCAACTTTCTCAAGATAGAGAGTAGGTGATAAATCTGGATTAAATTGTCATGAATTTATGGCTTTTAGGCTGGATGTCGCTGCTGGAATAACTAATTATTAACTTTGGCTACTTTCGTGATTTTTTCAAGGGTTCTAAATAAACGGCAACGTTTATATAATTCTGCTACATCTTTGTTAAGAAAGTTACCAACCTCTTAACACAAGGAAATATTTTTTATGGTAGTTTCACTTGAGAAGAATACAACACATCAGGTTGTAATCATTGGTGGTGGCTTTGGTGGGCTGTATACAGCAAAGGCTCTGAAAACAGCGAATGTTAAGGTTACTCTCATCGATAAACGTAATTTTCACCTATTTCAGCCGCTTTTATATCAAGTTGCCACAGGTACGCTATCACCTGCTGATATTTCTTCACCATTGCGCTCTGTACTCAGGAAAAGCAAGAATACACAGGTTTTGTTGGGAGAAGTCAATGATATTGATCCCAAAGCGCAAAAAGTTATTCTGGGTGAGAGAACAGTATCTTATGATACTTTAATCATTGCCACAGGTGCTAATCATTCCTATTTTGGTAAGGATAACTGGAAAGACATAGCCCCTGGGTTGAAAACTGTTGAAGATGCCATAGAAATGCGCCGCCGGATATTTTCGGCATTTGAAGCCGCAGAAAAAGAAACGGATGCCGAAAAACGTCGTGCTTTGTTGACTTTTGTGATTGTGGGGGCTGGCCCCACTGGTGTAGAATTAGCAGGTGCGATCGCAGAGTTAGCATACAAAACTCTTAAAGAAGATTTCCGCAATATCGACACCTCAGAAACCAAAATTTTACTCTTACAAGGGGGCGATCGCATTCTCCCATACATTGCGCCAGAGTTATCGGAAGTCGCAGCCGTATCTTTGCAAAAGTTGGGTGTAATTATCCAAACTAACACCAGAGTCACAAATATTGAAAATGACATTGTTACTTTCAAACAAGGCGGTGAAGTCAAAGAAGTTCACTCAAAAACTATATTATGGGCAGCAGGTGTAAAAGCTTCCTCAATGGGTAAAATCTTAGCAGAACGTACAGATGTAGAATGCGATCATGCTGGACGTGTGATTGTTGAACCGGACTTGACTATCAGGGGTTACAAAAACATTTTTGTAGTAGGAGATTTAGGCCACTTCTCCCATCAAAATGGGAAACCCTTACCTGGTGTTGCACCCGTAGCCAAACAACAAGGCGAATATGTAGCTAAACTCATTAAACGGCGGCTGAGAGGTCATACTTTACCACAATTTCATTACAACGATGTCGGTAGTTTGGCGATGATTGGACAAAATTTAGCTGTTGTAGATTTAGGCTTCATCAAACTCCAAGGTTTCCTAGCTTGGGTATTTTGGCTAGTAATTCACATCTACTTTTTAATCGAGTTTGACACTAAATTAGTAGTAGTAATTCAATGGGCGTGGAATTATATTACTCGTAATCGTCGCTCTAGATTGATTACAGGTAGAGAAGCTTTTGTAGAAGCAAAAACTGTTAGCAAGAGCAGTCAATACCTGTAACTAACTGCAAACATTTTGTTTTTGACAGACTTACACCAATCTTGAATCTGGACTAATCCCTCTTTTATCAGTCTTGGCAAAATGAACGAATTTTCGACGTTTCAGCCCATGACAACTAAAAGTTTCACCCCAGAGTGATGGAAGAGGGTTAATTTTATCTGCTGAATACAAGATAAAAAGCATATTCAAAATTCACGCATAGCCTGCGGCATCGCGTAGCGTCCCGTAGGGAAGGCTTGCGCCTACAAAATTCAAAATGAAGAAAGATAGATATCACAATGGTTTGGGAGTGTGTATCTGTCGCATTCTTTTTTAAAATTGATATTAGAAAAAAAGAACTTACGCAACTGGCATCTTGGTAGGGTGCGTCAGATGTTGAAAATCTGTTTTTTACCCAATTATCGCGGCTGACGCACCCTACACGAGACTTTAATTATGACACTTGCGTAAGTCCTCAAGAAATTAAAGATTTAATTGACAGACAAAGCCTGTAGAATGAGCAATTAAAGAAAAAAGTAGGAATTGAAGTATTAAACGCGAAGAGGCAAAGCTTCAATGAAAACAATTGCTATCTACCATCATAAAGGCGGCGTGGGGAAGACAACTGTGGCAGTTAACTTAGCAGCAGCATTGAGCAACCAGGGTAAAAAAGTTCTTTTAATTGATTTAGATGCTCAAGCCAATACAACTTATGCTACAGGGTTAATCAAGTTTCCATTTGAAAAGGATGATTTAAAAGAACGTAATGTTTCTCATTTGCTATATCCAGATGGTGAAATTAACTTACTTATTCCTGACATTGTTCGTAAATCAAAAGGTTTTAATCAACCTGAAGTAGATGTGATTCCTTCTCATATTACTTTAATTGAAAGACAAAGAAAAATAGCAGTGTTTAAGACAAGTAGAAATAGGTTAGCTAGAAAATTGGAACTTGTTAAGGATATATATGAAGTTGTTATAATTGATACTCCGCTATCACAAGGTTTATATGCGTTAGTTTCTCTAACTGCGGCTGATTACTTGATTATACCTTCAGATTTTAAGCCATTTTCTAACCAAGGACTGGTAAGCGTAAAAAATTTTATTAACACAGAAATTAATGAATATAGGGAAAATATCGGTAAACAACCTATTATTATTATGGGTGTGCTGCCATCCAAGATTTCCAGTAATAACAAATACCTGAAATATACATTTCCCAAGCATAGAGATGTGATTGCAGAAGTTTATCAACTTCCCTTAATGGATAACATAATTACAGAAAGAAGTGTCTTGTCACATTGTATTAATAAAACTGTAGCTATAGGTAATTTGCCAGTACCTGATCCTAAATCAATTTTTGAGTTTGCAAAGTATGACTCATCTGCAAGTCAATCAGCTTTTGAATTTGAGTCATTAGCACTAGAAGTCAGAAGAAAACTAGAGATACATTAATGATTGATTTTCTGATGCTGATAAATATAGAAAAGTTGAAAAAACACGCCTTGTGATTTTTGCTCACTTAAATAGGCGGAAAAATTGTCATTAGGGTGATATCACACTTTACACCAGTTGCTTGATTTTGATTAAAGTATGGCAGCAAAGTATACATTTTATATTAAGAAAATTTAATGTAATAGCTGGTATAACTTCTCGTTTTATTTAGGAATAAATTTAATTTAATTGTGTAAAATTACTTAATATAATTTCATTACTATACTTACTATTAAGCAATTCTTATAGCTTAAACGGACTAGCTTATGTTACAATAAATACAAATAGACCTTTTTCAAATTTTATAGAGGTAAAAAATTTGTTGTTTAATCCTGAGCTATGCCGTAACGAAAGCGAAGTCGAAAGCAAGCTCATTGTACAGTATTTACTACCGCAGCTAGGTTACACACCAGACACCTGGCATCAGGAAGTGGCTGTTGGTAGCATCCGGTTAGATTTTTTAGCCTTTGCTGTACAAGTCGTTCCCTTAGTCTTAGATGCCAACTCGCCTTTGAGTGTGGTAATGGAAGCAAAGCACCCCAAACAAAATTTAAATCATCATGTCCCTAGACTCAGGCATTATTTAACAAGTTTGAATGTAGGCTATGGTTTATTAACTAATGGTAGGGAAATCAGGATTTATGAAAAAGTTAATAGTGATGTTAAGCTAGTTTTTCAGTGTGCTGGCGAGGAAGTTGAGGCACATTTAGAAAATATTAAAGATTTAATTGGCAGAGACAGTCTTAAATATAGGAAAATTACCAACAAACCAGAAACATCAGTAAATTCAGAAAATATCACCGTTAAAGGAAAGGGGCAGCATTCAATGAAAATCATCGCAGTCTACCACAATAAAGGCGGAGTTGGTAAGACAACAACTGTAGTTAACCTAGCAGCCGCTATCAGAAAAAAAGGTAAACGAGTATTAGTTATTGATTTAGATAGCCAAGCAAATACTACATTTGCTACTGGTTTAGTTAAATTTGATGATGAAGAATTTGATGATATCAAAGACTCTAATATTTTTCATGTCTTATCATCAGAAGACTTTTATCCTATTTCGGAAGTTGCTAGAAAGTCTAATTTTAGCAATCCAGAAATTTATGTGATTCCCTCGCACATAGATTTGATAAGACAAGAAAATGAACTGAATGCACTTGAATATAGCAAACTAATATTAATTGAAAAACTAGAGGAAGTAAAAGAAGAATATGATGTTGTTTTGATAGATACACCGCCGTCTTTAAATTTATATGCCAAAATTGCTTTAATAGCTGCGGATTACCTAATTATTCCATCTGACTTAAAACCATTTGCTAACCAGGGTCTAACTAATGTTAAAGAGTTTGTCAAAACTATTAATGCTTTTAGAAAACAGATTAGAAGACACCCAATTGAAACCATAGGAGTTTTACCTTGTAAAATATCTACAAATGCTAAGTTTGTACAATCTACATTGAAAAACAGAATAGGAAAAATTAACAGTAGATATAAAGTTGATGTAATGGATACTGTGATTTATGAAAGAGATGATTTAGCAAAGTGTGCTGAAAAAATTCAAGTTGTTGGCGAAATGGAAATTGCTGACCCACTCTCAGTCTTAGACTTTAAACCTGACTCAGTTTCAGCACAAGAATTTGAATTACTAGCTATGGAAGTATTAAATAAGATAGGGATGTCTCTATGAAATTATCTATATCACTAATTGCTGTTAAAAAAATTATATCTAACAAGCCTCGTTCATTATTTGCAGATGAGGAGTTAGAACAAGCTGCTCAATTAATTTTGGATTCTGAAGGAGTTATTAACCCTATTGTGGTTCGCAGAAATGGTCTGCAATCATACGAAGTAGTAGATGGAGATTTTGAGTATTATGCTGCTGCCAGAGCTAGAGAAATAGACCCCCGTAAAGGCGAGATGATAGGGGTATTTATTATCGAGTCTGAAAATGAGGAAAATCTAAGTAAGCAAGTTAAATTATTCAGAAAAACAAATGATGAATCATTTCAAAACATAAACTTGACTTCAGAGGGTATAGAAAAATTTCTCAAAAATTTAGAATCACGTATTGAAATCCTCGCTAAACAACTATTAGAGGCGGCAACTGTTAAAGTTAAGTTAGAATATGAAAATCAGGAGCTTCGCAAAAAGCTAGCTGATAATGTAGACCCTTTGGAAGTGTTTACCAAAATGAAATTACATCAAATTGCTAATAAATTGCAGTGTGCTGGCTTTCCTACAAAAAAAGCTAATCAGATAGCAACAATAGTAGTAGCTGAACGTGAAAGAGTGCAGTTTAAATCATTAAATGATGTGATACAAAGAGTTAAAATTCCATTTGGTAAAAAGATGCAGAAAGGTATAAGTGCTGAAAAAATGGTTGATATAATACAAAATCTATCATCAGATGATGCAGATGAATGAGTTAGCGATCGCACTCCTTAACTCTTGCCTTAGCTCTTGCTACAATGTTAGTTATAGCTCAACTGCGCTCAAACTCAATTTATCAACCTACTCTAACACTTCCACAAAGTAGATAGGTTTGATAAACAAGCATTTAGCAAGCAAATATCCATCTTCTAGGGTGCGTTAAAACGTAGCGTAACGCACCATTCTCATATATAATTAACTTCTATTCATCCATGAAACTTTAGTAGTCAAGCAACTATATATTGCTGTACTTTGCTAGTTTTTTCTTTTAACTTTATTAGTTCTATTTTTTATCTAAATCTAATAAATTATTTTGAGTAAAATAACATTTCTCTAAATATAGAATATAGGCTATAAAGTTACTAATTAAATTAAGGAGTATAACAATTATATGCGTATTCTCATGCTGTCATCTACCTTTCCTTATCCGCCTAGCCGTGGGGGTACGGAAATTAGAACTTTTAATTTACTCAAACACCTCCAGCAAAATCATGAAGTAACTTTAGTGACGCAGTATAACAAGAGTGTGTCAGATGTGGAAGTGGCAGAATTACGCAACTATGTAAGTGAGTTGATGGTGTTTCCTTTACCGTCAGATCCCCAAGCTAAAAATACTGTCAGTGGAATATTAGCAAAAACGGGACGGTTTATGGAGTCAGTCATTAAAGCGACACCCCCTAATGTACTGCATCGCTATTCACCAGAAATTCAGACTTTTGTCGATAGTTGCGTTACCGAGGGAAAATATGATGTAATTACCTGTGAACACAGTGTGAATGAGATATACATCCGGCCGGAATTTCGTCACCACGTAAATACAGTTATTGATGTCCACAGTTCAGTATACGGCTGGGTTCGCGATCATTTAGAAATGGGTGCAGCACAGAATGCAATACGCGATCGCCTCTATCTTACCTTTGTTTTGAAGCGTTACGAGCAACGATATTGTAGCAAGTTTTCTAATATTGTTGTCACTACAGAAGACGATCGCCAAGAATTTCTCAAACTCCGTCCCGACATCGATATCCAAGTCATCCCCAACGGTGTAGATTTAGAATTATTTCCCTACCGTTGCCAAGACCCAGGCGGACACAGTTTAATATTTGTAGGGGCAATGGATGCTTCTCATAACATCGACGCAGCAAGGTTTTTTGCTTTCGCAGTTTTCCCAGAACTCAAAGCACGTTATCCTGATGCCACATTTAGTATAGTGGGTGCTAGACCAACACCAGAAGTATTAAGCCTAGAAAAAATTCCCGGTGTCAAAGTAACTGGGCGTGTGCCTTCAATGGTAGATTATCTGCATCAATCTACTGTGTGTGTAGTTCCTCTGAGAACGGGTTTTGGCATTAAAAACAAAACTTTAGAAGCAATGGCCGCAGGTGTACCAGTAGTAGCAAGCGATCGCGGTTTAGAAGGATTAGCTGTAGATGGTGATGGGATATCCTTAACAGCATTCAGAGCTAATCAACCCATAGAATATGTTAACGCGATTAGTCAACTCTTTGAGCAGCCACAACTACGTGCAGAATTATCATACCACGGCAGACAACTTGTGGAGTCAGAATTCACTTGGAATATTGCCGGACAGCGTTATGAACAAGTATGTTTGGGAAATAGTCATTAGTTATTAGTCATTAGTTATTAGTCATTAGTTATTAGTCATTAGTTATTAGTCATTAGTCAACCGTCAACAGTCAACCGTCAACCGTCAACCATCAACAGTCCCTATGCTTACCTGGATAATTGCTCACATTTTGGCTGTTTGTGTCGGTGTTAGCTTGGGTTTAATTGGTGGTGGTGGGTCGATTTTAGCTGTACCCATTTTAGTTTATGTGATGGGTGTGCCGTTAAAGTCAGCGATCGCTATGAGTTTGGTTATCGTCGGTGCTGTTAGTCTCATTGGGATTATTCCGCACTGGCGACAAAATCATGTCAACTTTAAAATAGCCGCTTTGTTTGCTCCCGGTGCGATGCTAGGTGCTTATATTGGCGCACGTTTCGCCACTCTCCCAATTGTCACACCCACTGCACAGCGAATTTTATTTGTATTTGTGATGTTTGTGGCTGCATACTTGATGATTCACAATAGTCGCCATCAATCACCAGCAAATTTAGAGTTAGATGACAGCCAAAATACGGCTGATTTAGAATTATCACCTAGGATACAGCAAAATCTGCGTCGGTGGTTGGCAATTCCAACTGAAGGGTTGGGTGTGGGTATGCTGACAGGAATGGTGGGAATTGGTGGGGGGTTTATGATTATCCCCACCTTGGTACTTTTAGGTAATACACCGATTAAAGAAGCTGTCGGTACATCTTTAGTGATTATGACATTCAAATCTATCACGGGATTTGCTGGATATTTAGGTCATATTCCCATAGATATCAACTTAATGCTGACTTTTACCTTAGCCGCAGGGTTAGGAATGCTGCTAGGTGCTTACTTAACAAGGTTTATGGAAGCGCGACAGTTAGAAACAGGTTTTGGTTACTTTGTGATTGCGATCGCTCTTTTTATGTTGTTCAAATGGTAATAGTTGAATTTCTATCTTCACTTTTCTACTACTACCACAGTCCCCGCAGAAGCCCAATTATAAAGCTTGCGGGCTTGGTTGACAGTTAAATTTACACAACCGTTACTCACGGGAGTGCCAAAACGATTATGCCAGTAAGCTCCATGAATGGCATAGCCTTTATAAAAATACATGGCGTAAGGCACATCTGGGATATCATAACCACGTCCTCGCATTCGGTGAGTCCGATATTTGGAAGTAATGGTAAACCTACCCGTAGGTGTGGGAGTAGAACGCTTTCCTGTAGAAATACGGAAAGAATATACCAGTCGATTACCTTCCCAGGCGAATAAACGCTGTTGTGATAGGTCAATAATAATCCGTCTAGATAAGGCTATTTGCTGAACATGAGATGGGGTGATATTTTTGTCATCTCCTGATGCAGATAAGGCTTTGCTTTGGTTAGGTTCAACTGCGATCGCTGGCAAGCCAGACAGCAAAGCTGTCATTATTAATACTATACCAGTAGAGAAGTTTTTTGAGTAATGTTTGCTAATACTGCGAATCCAGTTTTGCATTTTGCATTACCTTCTTAAAAGTTTATCAGAGGAAGTCAGGATTTACGCAGATTTTTATGAGGCAGACAGATTTATTATTTGTTCTACTTTTTATTTCTAGTTGAGTGATGTTAATTCAGGACAATATGTTTGATTGTTTGATTTTGTAGATATTTAGGATTTTTTAAACGCGGAGGGGCGCGGAGGTAAACGCAGAGGGGCGCGGAGATTTCAGGAGAGGTTTGGGGTGAGGTTGGTTTTAATCTCTAGCCCCTTGTTGTTTATTTGTGAATAATGATTGGTGTGCCTATGGATGCCCAGTTGAATAGCCATTTAGCATGATTGGGTGCAAGGTTGACGCAGCCGTGGCTGACTGGTGTACCAAATTTTTTATGCCAATACGCACCATGTATACCATAATTTCCATCGTAAAACATGGCGTGGGGAACGTTGGGAACATCGTAAGTTCTCCCGCGCATTCTGGTAGATTTATGTTTTGACTTAATTTTAAATGTGCCGATGCGTGTAGGAGTGGATTTTTTGCCAGAGGAAATGATAATTGCATAGACTGGTTTTCCTCCTTCCCACGCTATTAATCTTTGTTTTGCTAGATTAATTTGTATCCAACGTTCTTCTGATTTTTGTAGGGTTTGGATAGTTGCTTCTATTTTTTGATTAATTTTACTCGCCCAGGTGGAAGTTGAATTTATGCCCACTGTAGTTAATGATAATGCTGCACTAGCTAGAAATATTGTTAAGCAGCGTTTCCAGTCCTGATTAATTAATTTTGTCATGGTAAAAATACGCAAATGACACAGTTAAAGCTGTTTTGCAGAAGTCAACTATAACCCTGTGTTGGCAATAATCCCATCGATAAAATTACGAGAGATTTCGCAGTAAGTTACTGGCAAGTTGGGCGATCGCTTGCCAATTTCTCTGTATAATTAGGTCTTTGGGAAATAATTCGCCACTCAACCCAACCGCTACTGCTCCAGCTTGTATCAGTTCGGCAGCATTTTCTAGGGTGACTCCGCCTGTGGGAATTAAGGGAATATGTCCAAGTGGCCCTTGTAAACTTTTAATATAGCTGGCACCGCCTACAGCTTGCACAGGAAATACTTTCACACAGCTAGCACCACAAGACCAAGCTGTGATAATCTCTGTCGGGGTAAGCGCACCGGGAATAATTGGGATTTCTTGTTTTACTGCGGTTTGTATCATTGCACAGTCAACATGAGGAGTAAAGAGGAATTCTGCACCACAGGCGATCGCATCTTGCAATTGCTGTACATTAAATAATGTGCCTGTGCCAATCGTACATTCAGGTAATTTGCTGCGGAGTTGCGCGATTAATTCCCCAGCGCGATCGCTATTCCAGGTAATTTCTATCAGTTGCATTCCCCCAGCAGCTACAGCTAACGCCATTTCTAGCCCTAATTCGATTTTAGGGGCGCGAATCACGGCGATCGCTCTTTGTTTTTGCAACTTTGATAACCAAACTTGATTAGACATCGGAACTTAGGAACTAAAACGCGCTGAAATCTCACATATCAGCGTCATATAGTAGGTGATTTACGTACATTGTTACAAGTTTTCTCACCAAGATAACTAACAAGTAGCTCATTCCTGAGATAGATTACTACATCAAACCTCATGCACCATTAGCCGGATGTAGGATGAGTCTGAAGTTTTTAAGCTAAATCTAGCCAGCCAAGAGTTGATTTAAAGAAGCGTCAAACTGTATTAGGCTTGGCTTTTGCGGTGTTTAAACTGTGAAAACTTTGCAGTGCTTCTGAGGTATAATCCTATGGTAGAAGCAACTATAACAAACGTAGTTGAAGCATTGCGTAAGTCTGCATACCGAATCACAGGGACTAAGGCAGATTACGACCCATTGCTCAACATGATTGGTGATGCTCGTTTCGTTTTAATTGGTGAGGCTTCTCACGGAACTCATGAGTTTTACGAACAACGGGCGGAGATTACAAAACGACTGATTCAAGAAAAAGGTTTTACAGCAGTAGCAATTGAGGCAGATTGGCCTGATACCTATCGCGTTAACCGTTATGTCCAAGGTGTGTCTGAGGATTTCTCACCTACGGAAGCCCTTTCTAACTTTCAACGCTTCCCTAATTGGATGTGGCGGAATACAGATATCATGAATTTTGTCAACTGGTTACGGGAATATAATGACAATTTACCCCAAAATGCCACCAAGGTTGGTTTTTATGGGTTAGACCTTTATAGTATGTACGCTTCTATAGAAGAAGTGTTGAACTACCTGGAACGAGTTGATCCAGAAGCCGCCAACCGCGCCCGTTATCGTTACTCTTGCTTTGAGCATTTTGGCGAAGATAGTCAAACCTATGGGTATGTTACCAGTGTGGGACTGAGCAAATCCTGTGAGGAAGAAGTAGTCAAGCAATTACAGGAGATGCAACGCCGAGCCGCCGAGTATATCCACAACAATCATCAATTAGCAGCAGATGAGTTTTTTGTTGCCGAACAGAATGCGCGACTCGTAAAAAACGCTGAGGCTTACTACCGTTCGATGTTTAGCGGACGGGTTTCCTCATGGAATATTCGCGATCGCCACATGGCAGAAACTTTAGAGCATCTAGTTGAGCATTTAGATCAACGAGGAACACCCAGCAAAGTCGTTGTTTGGGAACATAACTCCCACCTGGGAGATGCGAGAGCCACAGATATGGGTAAACTGGGTGAGGTAAACGTAGGGCAATTAGTCCGCGATCGCTACGGTAAAGATGCAGTATTAATCGGGTTTACCACTTACACAGGTACAGTCACCGCCGCCTCTGGTTGGGGAGAAACCACCGAACTCAAACAAGTTCGTTCCGCCTTACCAGAAAGTTATGAAGCTTTATTCCATCAGACAGGAATACCCCAGTTTTTGTTACTGCTACAAGATGACAATCCAGCAATTAACATTTTAAAACAACCGAGATTAGAAAGAGCGATCGGTGTCATATACCAACCCGAAACCGAGCGAGTCAGTCACTACTTCCAAGCTTCCCTTCCCAACCAATTTGATGCAGTCATTCACATTGACGATACCAGAGCCGTGCAACCCCTAGACCGGACTGCTTACTGGGAATTGGGCGAAGCACCAGAAACTTATCCTTCGGCTCTTTAAATTGGGGAGAAATCAATTCAAAATACCCTACGGGAAGGCAAGCCTACAAAATTCAAAATTCAAAATTAAGAATTCTGGGGAAAAAATCTCTCCTTCTCCCCTGTCTACTTCCCCTACTTCCCCTGCTCCCTCCGCTCCCCTACATCCCTATAGACTCTATCAGCAATGAGAAACAACTTTGATCCGATGAGAATGGGAAACCGCCTAGCGCGGAACTGGTGGACATTAGCCTTACGGGGAACACTAGCTATTCTCTTTGGTTTAGTAGCCTTATTCTGGCCGGGAATTACAATTACAGCCTTAGTGTTGTTCTTTGCTGCCTTTTTAGTGTTAGGCGGAATTTTGTTAGAAGTTGCAGCATTTAGAGACCGTCTTAATGATACCCACGGCTGGTTACTCTTGGTAGAGGGAGCAGTGGGGATAATCGTAGGAATCCTAGCCTTTATTTGGCCGGGTATTACTTTGTTAATCTTGCTTTATCTGATTGCGGCTTGGGCGATCATCACTGGTATTTTTGAGATAATTGCCGCCTTTCAGTTGCGAAGAGCAATTGAGAATGAATGGTTGTTAGCAATAGCTGGAATTGCCTCATTTTTCTTTGGTGTATTGTTAGTCCTTTGGCCATTTGCTGGAGCAGTCGCCATCGTCTGGATTATTGGTATCTATGCCATTGTTTTTGGAATATTACTGTTAGCTCTTTCTTTCCGCCTACGTAATTGGAGTAATCAACGCAGACTTTGAAGCCAGCAGAGGAAGCCGAGGAAGAAATTATTTCCCAGTCCCCAATCCCCACTCCTTGCTAAGATATGCCCACGGCAACAGACTTTAAGGACTATTACGCAATTTTAGGTGTAGACAAAAATGCTACACCAGAGGAAATTAAACGGGCATACCGCAAACTAGCCCGGAAATATCACCCTGACTTAAATCCTGGCGATCAGCAAGCAGAAACACGCTTTAAAGAAATCAACGAAGCCAATGAGGTACTTTCTGATCCTGAGAAGCGCAAAAAATACGACCAGTTTGGGCAATACTGGAATCAAGTAAGTCAAGGTGCAGCACCGCCACCCAGAGGCGCGGGTGTGGGAGTTGAGGGATTTGATTTTGATCAGTATACTGATTTTGATTCGTTTATTAATGACTTATTAGGTCGCTTTGGTGGTGCAGGTAGAACTAGAGGCAGAACCAGCTATACTTACCGCACTCCCACAACTCCACCTGTGGATACAGAAGCGGCGATCGCTCTCAATTTTTCCGAAGCTTTTCATGGTGTGCAGCAGCGACTGCAACTAGATAACGAAATCATCAATGTGCGAATTCCCGCAGGTGCAAAACCAGGTAGTCGTATTCGCATCAAAGGCAAAGGTAGCCCCAGCCCCTTTTCCCCACAGCGAGGAGACTTGTACCTGACAATTGATGTTTTACCCCATCCCTTTTTTCAATTTGCAGACGATAACATTGCCTGTGAAATCCCCATTCGCCCTGATGAGGCTGTATTAGGCGCGCAAATCCAAGTACCCACCCCCGATGGTAGCGTTACCATGAAAGTACCGCCGGGAGTGCGTTCCGGGCAATCTCTGCGATTACGTGGTAAAGGTTGGAGACAGCCCCAAGGCGGAAGAACCGACTTAATAGTGAAATTGCAAATTGTTACTCCCCAAGATATTAGCCCCATTGAAAGGGAAGCCTACGAAACAATCCGGGCAAATACCAGTTTTGACCCCCGCACTCAATTGCAGGAGATAAAATTATGACAGAATTCAGTCTGTCTCAAGTAGTGGTATCAGCAGAGGGAGAACAGCTTTATTCTTTTGAATACGCCGCTACAGTTACAGAAACATCCACCACCTTAGTAGAACGCTTTGCTCAGTTGGGTATAATTGAACCCATTGGAGTTATGCTTAATTTACGAGATATCACTCGCATTGCTCAAATTCAACGCCTACGCCATGATTTAGGACTCAACCTAGTAGGGGCAGCAATGGTTTTAGACATGGCACAAGAAAATGCCCAATTACGCGCCCAAAACCAAGCTTACCAAGCACTACTCAATACAATGCTAGAAATGCACAAATCAAAAACAGCCTAGTATTTGTAGTTTTCAGAACAGTGAACCAGAATGTAGAGACGTTGCATGCAACGTCTCTACTGTGGTGTGATATTTCCCCCAATGCGAAAAACTCCCCTCCAAGGAAGTAAACATTTTCACAGACTGAGCATAATCTAAAACTGTTTGCTTCCTTGCCAAATCAGAAATTATGCCGCAATACTTCGGACAACTACACACCACTGAATCACCTTGGACAACGCTGGGAGTAGTAGAAGCAATAGAACAACATCAGCACCATGTTTTTTTCAAGTGTGGCAAGCCCTGTTTACAGATTAGCATCCTAGCACCAAATTTAATTCGGGTGAGGATGACACCCACTGGTGAGTTTTTACCCCGGAAATCCTGGGCTGTGACGCAAGATGATCAACAATGGGTTATGGTGGATTTTGAGGTGACAGAACAAGCCGATTTTGTTGAAATTACCACCCAGCAGTTACGCCTTGTAGTTAACCGTGATCCCTGTCGGCTTCAGTGCTTTGACTTAGCAGGACAGTCATTTGCTGAGGATGTTAATTTAGGTTGGCATAAAGGTGCGATCGCAGCCTGGAAACGTATTGCAGCTAACGAACATTTTTATGGTTTCGGTGAACGTACTGGCTTACTTGATCAACTTGCTACCGTCAGAACCAACTGGACAATAGACGCGCTTGACTACGGTGTGCTTACCGATAATATGTATCAAGCAATTCCCTTTTTTATGGCGTTGCGTCCAGGGATAGGGTATGGAATTTTCTTCAATACTACCTTTTGGAGTCAGTTTGATATCGGCGCAGAAGAACCCGGTGTCTGGCGCATGGAAACCCAGGGAGGCGAACTAGATTATTACATTATTTACGGTTGTGAACCTGCCGAAATTATCGCGACTTATACCCAGCTAACTGGTAGAATATCCCTACCGCCAAAATGGGCTTTGGGTTATCATCAGTGTCGCTGGAGTTATGAATCACAGGAAGTAGTTCGTCAACTCGCTGAGGAATTTCGTCAGCGTCACATACCCTGTGATGTCATCCATCTGGATATAGATTATATGAACGGTTATCGGGTATTTACCTGGAACCCTAAGCGGTTCAGTCATCCGCAAACGTTAATAGATCACCTCAAACAAAATGGTTTTAAAACAGTCACCATTGTTGATCCTGGTGTGAAGTATGAGCCAGAAGCAGATTACCCAATCTTTGAGCAGGGGCTAAAACAAGATTATTTCGTCCGTAAAACCAATGGTCAACTATTTCACGGCTATGTTTGGCCTGATAAAGCGGTTTTTCCTGATTTTTTGCGTCCAGATGTGAGAAAATGGTGGGGAGATTGCCACAAAAGCTTAACCGACATCGGTGTTGCTGGTATTTGGAACGATATGAACGAACCAGCATTAGATGACCGTCCCTTTGGTGATGCTGGCAAGAAAATTAGTTTTCCCCTAGATGCGCCGCAGGGGTTAGCAGAGGAAACCGCTACCCATGCTGAGACTCATAATTTATATGGGTTGATGATGGCACAGGCATCTTGTCAAGCAATGGCTAGGTTACGTCCCACAGAACGCTCATTTATTTTGACACGTTCTGGTTATGCAGGTATTCAACGTTGGGCTGCTGTGTGGACGGGGGATAATCAATCTTTGTGGGAACATTTAGAAATGTCCTTACCGATGCTGTGCAACTTGGGTTTATCAGGTGTGGCTTTTGTCGGTGCTGATATTGGTGGGTTTGCGGGTAACGCCACCGCCGAACTATTCGCCCGTTGGATGCAGGTAGGAATGCTTTACCCTTTGATGCGGGGACATTCGGCACTGAGTACCGCTAGACATGAACCGTGGGTATTTGGCGATCGCGTTGAGGAAATCTGCCGCCAGTATATTCAACTGCGTTATCAACTCCTACCTTATATTTACACCTTATTCTGGGAAGCCACAACCACCGGCGCGCCAATTCTGCGTCCCTTGCTGTATCATTTTCCCCATGATACCCATACTTTCAGCCTCAGCGATCAAGTGATGCTTGGGCGTTCATTATTAGCAGCACCAATTTATCGTCCCGGTGTGGAATATCGTAGCGTTTACTTACCTGAAGGTCGTTGGTATGATTGGTGGACTGGCGAAGAATTTACAGGCCAGACTCACATTTTAGCTCATGCACCTTGGGAACGGATGCCTTTATATGTGCGTTCTGGGGCGATTATCCCGATGATGTCAGTTATGCAATATGTAGATCAACATCCCCTCAATCAGTTAACCATTCGAGTTTGGCAAGGTGAAGGTGAGTTTACGCTGTATGAGGATGATGGTCATAGCTTCGACTACAAAACCGGAGCTTTCTGCACTACACATTACCACGTTTATCCACAAGGAAAGCAAACTATTGTTGAGGTTGACGCAAGAGATGGGAAATTTTCACCAGCACACCGGGAAGTTATTGTGGAGTTAGTTGGTGTGGGGGAACAGCGTTTTATTGATGATGGCTCTACACGACAATTATCTTTTGGTTGATGATGGCTGTAAAGTCCTTATTTCCTGTTCCCTGTTCCCTATTCCCTGCCTAAGTAAATAATTTCAATAATCAAATCCAATTCCTATAGTATGCTGAAGTTTGGTTTTGATTTGTTTTTAAAATTAACCTAAATTTATGAGCAAAAATCTTTTGCATTCTCTGTTTCTGAGTGGAGTTATCATTGGTTTCGGACTGTCGCCATTATCGGCGCAAGCACAAAAGCAGGTGTCTGATACTCAAGTGGCGGCTATGGTGGAGGCTTTGCGACTAGCTGCACCGCAAACAGGTAAAGCAAATGATGGATTTTACAGTGCTTGGCAAGTTAAACCAGAAACTCTCAGAGGTTGGTCAAGATTTTGTCTCAAAAGAGAACTCACACCCACACAATTTGAAAACGATGCAACGACAGCGCGTCAAGTGATTTCTTGCATTGTCCGCCGTGAATTAAATCAACAATTGACAGCCAACAAAAATAATGAAATTGCGGCGGTGCGTGGCGCAGCTTGTTGGTGGATGACTGGTAAATATACAGGTTGTAATAGTGGTTTTACTGCTAATTATGTGCAAAAAGTTCTCGGTTTTTATCAGCAACAACGTTTGAGTTCGGGTAATAGGCAATAGAATTAACTACCTCACCCTCTTAGTTTAGGGTGGGTGGTTTATAAATTAATAAACAGCACGATTAAAGCAATACTTAGAATAAGAGCTAATAGCACTGCATATTCAAATCTACGGCTTAAAAATCCTACGGCTGCAATCAAGCTGATAAACAGAATTGTAATCCCTATGTACTGTTCTCGTTGCCAGTTTTTGGCTATTAATTCGTCTTTGGGGGTTGTACCCTCGGCAGGAATTTGTCTAGTTTGAATGTGTGTTTTTGGGATTGATAGGGGTTTCATTTTTTTAACGCGGAGGGGCGCGGAGGTAAACGCGGAGGTGCGCGGAGGTTTAAGGGGTTTTAATTTGGTTGCTGTTTTTTATGTTTGAACGCAGATGTAGCTTGCTTCTCTTACGAGACGCTACCGCGAACCCGCAGGGTACGCTGATGAACGCTGATAGATTTGTACATCATTAGTCTAGAAAGTGTGTTATTTTTATTGGATTCTATTATTAAGAGTTAGTTTGGTCATCTGGCTAAAGATTGATTGGGAATTTTAATATTTTTTAAGTTGATTTACTATCGTTTTCTGGTTTTTGTTATCCTTTATAAGTCTATTTGTTTGTTTATTAATGTCTGTTTTGTTGAATTTATCTCTTTAGAGATATTGTCAAATTGAGTTTTTAGATGATTGCTAGGAATTGGATTTATGCGGCAATCAGTAAATTTATCTCTATGTTCTCAAGGTACGGTTGTTTCTGTTCGGGGTAGTGTTGTTGATATTCGATTTACTCACGGTTTGCCTGAGCTTTATAGTCGGTTAATTGCTGGGGAAAATCAAGATGTGATTATTGAGGTGATGTCTCATGTTGATGCGGAAACGGTGCGCGGTGTTGCTTTGACTCCAACTTCAGGTTTAGCTCGCGCTTCTGTGGTTATTGATACGGGAAAACCTCTACAAGTACCTGTAGGGAAACGTTTGTTAGGTAGGGTATTTAATGTGTTTGGGGAAACTATTGATCGTCAAGATCAAATCTCTGGGGGGGAATGGCGATCGCTCCATCAATCTCCTGTCTCTCTAGCGCAGCAATCTACTAGCTCGGAAATTTTTACTACTGGTATTAAGGCTATTGATGTTCTTGCACCTTTGGAACGGGGCGGAAAAGCTGGGTTGTTCGGCGGTGCTGGTGTGGGAAAGACGGTTTTAATTACGGAAATGATTCACAATGTCGTCAGTGAATATCAGGGAATTAGTCTGTTCTGTGGTATCGGGGAACGCAGTCGGGAAGCTGAAGAACTTTACCGCGATATGCAACAGGCGGGTGTTTTACAAAATACTATTATGGTTTTTGGGCAAATGAATGAGCCGCCAGGGGCGCGGTTTCGGGTGGGACACGCGGCTTTGACTATGGCTGAATATTTCCGCGATGATGTTAAACAAGATGTGTTGTTGTTAATTGATAATATCTTTCGGTTTATCCAAGCTGGTCAAGAAGTTTCTGGTTTGATGGGGAGATTACCTTCTCGTGTGGGTTATCAGCCGACTCTAGAGACGGAATTGGCTCAATTGGAAGAACGCATTGCAAATACGGCTACAGGTGCAATTACTTCTGTGCAAGCGGTGTATGTTCCGGCCGATGACTTTACTGATCCGGCTGCTGTGCATACTTTTGGACATTTATCTGCGTCGATTGTTTTGTCTCGTAAACGTTCTAGTCAGGGACTTTATCCGGCTGTTGATCCTTTGCAGTCTAATTCTAAAATGCTCACTCCTCCAATTGTGGGCGATCGCCACTACCACATCGCTCAAGCTGTCAGGCAAACTCTCGCTAATTATGAAGACCTCAAAGATATTATCGCTATTCTGGGTATAGAAGAACTTTCTGTGAGCGATCGCCAAACTGTTACCCGTGCGCGACGTTTAGAACGCTTTCTGACTCAACCTTTTTTTACTACTGAACAATTTACAGGCAAACAAGGCAAGTTGGTGAGTCTAGAAGCCGCCCTCTCTGGATGCGATCGCATTCTCAATGATGAGTTTTCTGATTTTCCAGAGCGATCGCTTTACATGATTGGCTCTATCGATGAGGCGCAAAAATCATCATGAATCTAAAAATATTACTTCCTACAGAGGTACTTCTAGAAACCGAAGTTCAGCAAATCGTCGCTGAGGCTGAAAATGGCTGTTTTGCAATGTTACCCCATCATATTGACTTTGTGACTGCTCTTGTTCCTGGTGTTTTATCTTTTAAGTCTGCACAAGGTGAAGAAATCTTTCTGGCGGTTGATGCAGGTATCTTAGTTAAATGCGGTGCAGAGGTGTTGGTATCTACAAGAAACGCTGTCCAGGGTGCTGACTTAGAAACATTACATCAAACTGTAGAAGCACAATTTAAAAATTTAGATGAACGAGAAAAACAAGCTCGTGCGGCAACTGCAAAATTAGAAGCCGGTTTTATTCGCGGTTTTGTCGAAATGGGGGGTTCAAGTCGTGAAACGCTCCGATAAATCTACACCCAATCCACCGCCACAGTCAGATTTTCCACGGCAAGTCAAAATTAAATCAAGCCGTAAACTTAAAGCTAGACGGGAAGAAGATAGAAGTATTTGGTTTAGCTTTGGCATGATTGGTGTGGTAGGTTGGTCGGTGGCTATTCCTATGCTGTTAGGTATTGCTTTGGGTATTTGGATAGATAGCCGATGGCCTAGCCGTTATTCTTGGACGCTGATGATGTTATTTGTCGGTATTGTCCTCGGCTGTCTCAATGCTTGGTATTGGGTACAACAGGAGAGTCGAGATGATTGAAATCCAGACTCTACCGTTTTTAATTTTATTGGTGGGTGCAGTCATCACTATTGCTATTTTGACTAAGGCGGGGATGTCGAAAATTGGTTTACCCGCTTTAGTCGGTTATATATTGCTGGGCTTTTTATTCCGGTTGTTAGATGCTCAATTCCCTTTTCTCTCTCCCCAGGTACAAGAAATTTTTGAGTTTTTAGCCGAACTTGGGGTAATTTCCTTGTTGTTTCGGGTAGGGCTAGAAAGTAATTTGACGGCGTTAATTCGGCAATTATCCAAAGCTAGCACGATTTGGATTGGGGATGTAGTTGTTAGCGGCGGATTGGGATTTGTGACAGCCCGTTTTTTGCTGGGATTGCCATTAATTCCAAGTTTATTTGTGGCGATCGCTCTCACGGCTACGAGTGTAGGTGTATCTGTGGGGGTTTGGCAAGAAGCAAAAGCTATATATTCCGAAAATGGTCAACTTATGTTAGATGTGGCAGAAATGGATGATATTTCTGGTGTTATCTTGATGGCGTTGTTGTTTGCTGTCGCTCCCGCTATTCATCTCACTGGCACATTATCAGTTATACCTGTATTCGCCCAAACATCAGGGATATTTTTATTTAAAGTCATCATTTTTGGGGCTGGTTGTTATTTTTTCTCTCGCTATCTGGAAGCAGAACTTACCAAATTTTTCCGACAAATTGAACCACCACCTGATCCGATGTTGGAAGTTGTAGGTATTGCTGTGATTATTGCCGCTATCGCCGGAATATTAGGTTTTTCTGTGGCTATTGGTGCGTTTTTCGCTGGGTTATTATTCAGCCGTGATGCTGAAACTGTCAAGCTTGAGGCTTCTATTGCATCTTTATATGATTTGTTTACCCCTTTCTTTTTCGTTGGTATTGGTTTAAAAATTGCTCCCGATGCGCTGATGACAGGTTTAGGTTTTGGCGCAATTTTATTAATCGCTGCGGTGTTGGGCAAAGTCATCGGTGCGGGGGGTACTGCTGTTTTTACTACAGGTTCTACAGGTGCAGTTTTACTGGGTGTGAGTATGATTCCTAGGGCGGAAATCGCTTTGATTGTGATGCGTCGAGGACATCATTTAGGTGATTGGGCTGTATCATCTCAGGTTTTTGCGGCGATAGTTGTTGTTTGTACTGTTACCAGTATTATTGCGCCTATTATTTTGCGATCGCTTCTCCAAAAATTACCACAAACACAGTCGGAATAATTATGATTAATTACATTTTCTCTTTATTAATTTCTTTAATTTTGGGTTTTGTTTTAGGTGTTTTCTATTTTGCTAGTCTCTGGGTGACTGTCAGACAATTACCGACTACTCAATGGCCTTTTCGATTAATTTTTGGCAGTTTTGTCGGTCGTATTGTTATTGCTTTGTTGGGGTTTTATTTGATTATGAATGGTACATGGCAACGGGTGTTAGTTGCTTTGTTGGGTTTTTTGGTGGCGCGGGGGGTTTTGATTCATCGGTGGGTGGAGAAAAATGATTTTTAAACGCAAAGGGGCGCGGAGAGAGGAAGGAAGAGAGGTTTAAGGGAGTGTTTAGGTTATGGAGATTAGTCCTGATAATGTTATCTTTTGGCAATCGGGGTTTATTAAGGTTAATGCTACTATTTTATTTACTTGGGTGGTGATGGGTTTATTAGTGGTTGTTTCTGTATTGGTGACTCGGAATTTATCTGTAAAGCCTAGTATTTCTCGTTGGCAGAATTTTTTAGAAATTATTGTGGATGGTATTAATAACCAAATTCGGGAGGTGAGTCAACAAGAACCAAGTCAGTTTTTACCTTTTGTTGGCACTCTGTTTTTATTTATTGCTGTTGCGAATATGTTAACTATTGTTCCGGGTTATCAACCACCTACTGCTTCGCTTTCTACAACGGCGGCTTTGGCTTTGTGTGTGTTTGTGGCTGTGCCTCTATTTGGAGTTATGAATCAGGGTGTACTCGGTTATTTACGAATTTATATTCAACCTACGCCTTTAATGTTGCCTTTTAATATTATTAGTGAATTTTCTCGGACTTTAGCTTTAGCTGTGCGTCTGTTTGGCAATATTATGAGTGGTTCTATTTTGGTGGCAATTTTAGTTTCTTTAGTACCTTTATTTTTTCCAATTGTTGTAAATTTATTGGGTTTATTAATTGGATTAATTCAAGCCTATATTTTTGCAATTTTAGCTATGGTTTATATTGCCTCTGCTACCCGTGTCCGTCGTCATGCAGCGCAAACAACACCACCATCTGAGTGAGGAGAAATATGAATATTGATAATATCGGTTTAGTCGGTATGATATCAATTATTATTGCTGGTTTAACTATTGCTATCGGTTCAGTAGGGCCGGCTATAGCGGAAGGTTGGGCAGTAGCTAGAGCTTTAGGCGCAATCGCTCAACAGCCAGATAAAGCTAATACAATCACCCGCACTTTATTTGTTGGTATGGCAATTGTTGAATCAACGGCAATTTATTGTTTTGTCGTCTCTATGATTCTCATTTTCGCTAACCCCTTTTGGAATCACTTTGTCAATCAATCCCCAGTCAGATAGGGAACTGGAGACTATGAAAAAGCAGGATATCAGAAAAGAAAACTAATAAATAATAACTAATGACTAATGACTTATGCTAATTGATTGGTTTACAGTTATTGCCCAAATTATCAACTTTTTGATTTTGGTGTTTCTGTTATGGCGGTTTTTATATAAACCCATCACTAAAACTATGCAGGAACGTCAAAATAGAATTGAAATTCGTTGGCAAGAAGCAGAAGTAAAGCAACAAGAAGCTGAACAAGAAGCCGAAAGTTATCGTCAGCAGCAACGGGAATTCAATCAACAACGTTCTCAAATGATGGCTGATGCTAAGGCAGAAGCTGAACAAGAATATAAACAATTAGTTCAGCAAGCACGCCACGATGTTGAACAAATACAAGCGGGTTGGCGTGATGCTATTCAACGAGAACAAGAAGCGTTTTTAGAAAATCTTCGTCAACGTTTACAAGAGCAAACTTATGCGATTACTCGCCGGGCTTGGGCAGATTTAGCTGATGCTAATTTAGAACACCAAATAATTGATGTTTTCATCCAGCGTCTACAATTACTAAGTAACTCACAAATCCAAACCCTAAAAACACAATCTGCCAGTGAGATTATTGTGCGTAGCAGTTTTGAGATTCCCCAAAACCAACGTCAAAAAATTATCAACGTTTTGCAGGAAAAGCAAGTAACTAATAATAAAGATATATTTTTTAGAATATCACCCGATTTACTGTGTGGCGTTGAGCTACAATCTGAAAATTATCAAATTGCTTGGAGTTTAGATAATTATTTACAAGATTTCACAGAACAATTGCAAATGGTTCTGAAAAATGCACAAAAATCACCAACCACTACAAACTCTCATTGATAATACTTTGACAACTTTTGAGCAGGTATTAAATAACTATCATCCTCAATTACAAACTCGTGAGATTGGTGTTGTTAAATCTGTCAGTCAAGGTATTGCTAGTGTTGCTGGTTTACCGAGTGTACAAGCTGATGAATTGCTACGCTTTCCCGGTAATTTGTTAGGTATTGCTTTTAATTTAGATCCTGATGAAATTGGGGTGATTTTGTTAGGTGAAAGTGAACATCTACAAGCAGGTGACGAGGTTCAACGTACTAAAAGAGTTTTAGATGTGCCTGTAAGTGAGGCACTATTAGGACGAGTGTTAAATGTAACTGGTGAACCTTTGGATAATCAAGGGGTAATTCAGGCAAAAAAACGCCTATCTATAGAGCGTCCAGCCCCGGCAATTATGGAACGCGCTCCGGTGACAGTACCGTTACAGACTGGTATAAAAGTTATCGATGCTTTAGTTCCGATTGGTAGGGGACAACGGGAATTAATTGTGGGCGATCGCCAAACGGGCAAAACTGCGATCGCTACTGATACCATCATTAATCAAAGGCATCAAGATGTCATCTGCATCTATTGCGCCATTGGTAAACGCGCTTCTGCTGTCGCTAAGGTAATTGCAGATTTACGTCAATATGATGCAATGGACTACACTATTGTAGTTGTCGCCTCTGCTGAAGATCCACCCGGTTTACAATACATCACACCCTACGCAGCTACTACTATTGCTGAATATTTTATGGATCAAGGTCGTGATGTATTAATTGTATACGACGATTTAACCCGTCACGCTTGGGCTTACCGGGAACTCTCGCTGTTATTACGTCGCCCTCCTGGTAGAGAAGCCTATCCCGGTGATATATTTTACATCCATTCCCGCTTGCTGGAACGTGCTACCCATCTCCGGGAAGATAGGGGAGGCGGTTCACTCACAGCTTTACCAATAGTCGAAACTCAAGCGCAAAATATATCTGCATATATTCCCACTAATTTAATTTCTATCACCGATGGACAGATTTATTTGTCTCCCGACTTATTCCAAAAAGGTGTTTTACCTGCCGTAGATGTAGGTAAATCTGTATCACGGGTGGGTGGCAAAACTCAACTACCTGCCTACAGTGCTGTAGCTGGAGATTTACGCCTGTCTTACTCCCAATTTCAGGAAGTAGAAGTCTTCGCTAGGTTTGGTACTCAATTAGATGAAGAAACTCGGAAAACTTTGCAAAGAGGGCGGCGTGTACGGGAAGTCTTAAAACAACCCCAATATCAACCTTTACCTGTCGCCGAACAAATTGCTGTCATGTTAGCCGTAACTAGCGGTTTATTTGATGAATTACCATTAGAACAAATTCCCGCAGCTTCTTTAAAATTACGTCAAAAGGTGACGGCAGAATTACCCCAAATATGTCAGCGCATTCAAGCAGGTGAAAAACTCACTCATCAAGATAGAGAAACTTTGTTGAGTATTGAGTCATTAGTCATTAGTCATTAGTCATTAGTCATTAGTCATTAGTTTTTCTTTCCTCATCTTCTGTTTTCTGCCTTCTGCCTCTTTTAAGGGACTTCCAGATAAAAATATATCTAAAATGTAGGGTGCGTCAGTACGAGAAACCCTACCATAACAAGAAAATATTTATCCTGACTCACCCTACTAACAGTCGATTTGGATAATTTATTTTTTGGTGTTCCCTAAGTCAACAGTATCATGCCAACTATTGAATCCTTAAGAACCAAAATCAGTAGTGTTCAAGATTTGCAATCTGTGGTGAAGACAATGAAAGCTTTAGCGGCTGTGAGTATTCGCCAGTATCAAAAAGCTGTGGAATCGTTAGCTGATTACAACCGCACTCTGGAAATGGGATTGCAAATCGTGTTGAGACAACGATATTTTTCGGAGCAACACGCTATTTTGACATCTGTAATTAATCACCAAACTAAGTCTAATTCTGTAGGTGCAATTATTTTTGGATCTGATCAAGGTTTATGTGGACAATTTAATGAGCAAATCGCATCTTACAGCGTTGAAAAACTGGAACAGCTACAGATAAAACCAGAAAATCGTCTAATTGCGGCGATAGGTGCGCGGGTTGTTGCGCCTCTGGAAGCACAAGGACAAACTATTGCGGCGAAGTTTTCTTTACCTAGTGCTGTGAGTGGTATTACTTCTATGGTACAGGAAATTTTACTCACTATCGAACAATGGCGATCGCTTGCGGCAGGGCGTAGCCCATCACAGCAGCAAATTGAGCAAATTATCTTGTTTTACAATCAGTCTCTCTCTGGTGCATCCTACCATCCCCATACTCTTCATCTTTTACCCGTCGATTTTAATTGGTTACAAAATCTTCAACGACAGCCTTGGCCTTCTCCTGTGTTGCCAACCTTTACAATGGATGAAAATCAGTTATTTTCTGGATTAATTCGGGAATATTTATTTATCTCTTTATATCGCGCCTTTGCTGAATCTCTCGCTAGTGAAAATGCTAGCCGTCTCGCCTCAATGCAAGCTGCCGAAAAAAATATCGAAGAACGTTTATCAGAACTCAATGCAGACTATCGCCGTTTGCGTCAAAGTTCGATTACAGCAGAACTTTTGGATATTGTGGCAGGTTTTGAAGCCTTGACTAAAAAATAGCATAATTCTAGCGTCATAATTATCTGTGTTCGGGGTACGTTGCTTGATTAAATTTAATAATTTTTAGATTAAATACACCAGCAAGACATATTTTTTTGAAGTTTAATTTCTCTGCCTTGAGAAATAATGCCTGATTATTCCATTGGAAAGAAGTAATTATGATGTCAAAAGTTTAGATTTAATAAAATAAGATTGCATCAGAATTCTGTATTAGCACCAATAGACTATAAATAAATTAGAAAAAATAAAAAACATAATTATATTTCTCGAAAAGCAGAGAAATATGTTGTTCACTATATTTAAAGACACCAAAATAATTATACTAATTCCTGAATAATAGTTAATAAAAATAATCAAAGTTCCCCTAAAAAAATATCCAAAAAACTTGCTTTTTAAACCTTTGCAATCAGGTAAATAACTATGACTTTACAGGAGCAACTAAATCAATGGCATGAACTAGCCCAACAGTTGCGAATTGATAGTATTCGCGCTACAACCGTTGCTGGTTCCGGCCATCCGACTTCTTCCATGTCCCCTGCGGATTTGATGGCGGTTTTATTATCTAATTATCTGCATTACGATTTTGACAATCCCCATAATCCTAATAACGATCGCTTTGTTCTCTCTAAAGGACACGCTGCGCCGTTGCTGTACTCGATGTATAAAGCTGCGGGGGTAATTACTGATGAAGAATTGTTGTCATTGCGACAAATGGGAAGTCGTCTAGAAGGACATCCTACACCCGTTTTACCTTGGGTGGATGTGGCGACAGGCTCGTTAGGACAAGGATTACCGATTGGTGTGGGGTTGGCTTTAGCAGGGAAGTATTTAGATCAGCTACCTTATAATGTCTGGGTGTTACTGGGTGACAGTGAAACCGCCGAAGGTTCTGTATGGGAAGCGTTTGATCATGCGGCTCACTATACTTTAGACAATCTGATTGCCATTATTGATGTTAATCGTCTCGGTCAACGTGGTCAAACTGAATTAGGTTGGAACACTCAAGCCTATGCTAATCGAGCCAGAGCCTTTGGTTGGCAAGCAATTGAGATTGATGGGCATGATTTGACGGAAATTGATCAAGCTTTTAGTGCGGCGGTGAGTATTAACGATCGCCCTACAGTCATTATTGCCCGTACTAAGAAGGGTAAAGGTGTAGTTTCCCTGGAAGATTTAGGGGGTTGGCACGGTAAAGCCTTAAAACCGGAAGATGAAAAACAAGCGATCGCTCATTTAGGCGGTGAACGCCACATTACTATTCAAGTCAGGAAACCAGACACACAAGCACAACCGACAACCATCGCTACAGCCGAACCTTTACAACTTCCCAGCTATGAAAAAGGTGCAGAAGTAGCAACTCGTCGCGCCTATGGTGATGCACTCAAAGCTGTAGGTGCTGCTAAACCCCAAGTAGTCGCCCTCGACGCAGAAGTAAGCAACTCCACCTATGCGGAAGACTTCGCCGAAGCCTACCCAGAGCGATATTTTGAGATGTACATCGCCGAACAACAAATGATTGCGGCGGCTGTCGGTTTGCAAGTACGAAATTACAAACCCTTTGCTTCTAGCTTTGCGGCTTTCTTAACTCGTGCCTACGATTTTATCCGCATGGCGGCTGTCTCCCGTGCCAACATTAGATTAGTCGGTTCTCATGCAGGTGTATCGATTGGGGAAGATGGCGCATCTCAGATGGGATTGGAAGATTTAGCCGCTTTCCGGGCGGTGTGGAGTAGTACCGTACTCTATCCCAGCGATGCGAATCAGACAGCCAAATTAGTCGAGCAAATGAGCGATCGCAATGGTATAGTATATCTCCGCACCACACGCGCCACTACACCCGTCATCTATGGTGCAGATGAAGAATTCCCTATCGGCGGTAGCAAAGTCCTGCGTAGTTCTGATCAAGATCAAGCTACAGTCATAGGTGCAGGTATTACTTTACACGAAGCCCTCAAAGCTTATGACCGTCTGAAAAACGAAGGCATTACAGTCCGTGTCATCGATGCTTACTCAGTCAAACCCATTGATGTGCAAACATTACATCAAGCAGCCCATGATACAGAAGGTAACTTAGTAGTTGTCGAAGACCACTGGAGTGAAGGCGGATTAGGTGCGGCTGTTTTAGATGCTTTTGCGGGTATTGATGGTATCTCTAGCTACGACGGGCCACAACTGCAAGTGATTAAGTTAGCAGTGCGAGATATGCCAAGTTCCGGTACACCAGCCGAACTGCTTCACGCTGCCAAAATTGACGCTGATGCCATTGTAGCAGCAGTAAAAGCCCAAGTCAGACAAGTAGTAGGAACTGGTGCGATCGCCTCCTCAGTTAAGAGTCATTAGTCATT
>NZ_CAWMSA010000041.1:0-302 GCF_963870205.1 Anabaena sp. CA = ATCC 33047
TCCGATCCAAAAAAGCTAACTAATGCGAACACGAGGTAGCTTTTTCTTCCTGCTTCATCCTCAAAGTGTCGGCACTACTCAGTCTACAGGCTTTAAGATCGGGTGGATCTCACCCTACTATTAAGTATTTAGGCTTGGTTATCACCTAAATACCTATCAATAATAGCACTGTTTATGCTCCCCTAGTCTCAAAATTGTCTAGCGAGCGGCTGGTTTTTCAGTGAATCAGTAGACATAAATCGTACTTAAATGTAAGCATTTGTTAGGTTTCGTTAGTAAAACACTAACTAGCTGTTAACCCT
>NZ_CAWMSA010000042.1:0-345 GCF_963870205.1 Anabaena sp. CA = ATCC 33047
GTCCGTTAAACTAAACTTGCTTAAATCTGTTCAAAGACTTAAGACGTTAGCTTCCTGTTTCATTCTGGTAATGTCGGCATTATCCAGTCCACAGGCTTAAAATCGGGCGTAACTCACCCTATTTTGGAGTTTTTACATTGAGAGGCTTTGCTACTTTACTCCCTGATTTTCAGCCATTTAAAATTTCTGGATTTTCTCAATTACCTTGCTACAGGCTGGCTACTCTCAAAAGTTTTGTACAGGTTCTCAAGCCTAAAATTTTTTTAGCTTGGTTTTCGCTTATCCCTAATCATAGTGGATTTTGAGTAAGTTTGAGCAAGTTTTTCAGCACTGTTTAATTCCCCT
>NZ_CAWMSA010000043.1:0-78194 GCF_963870205.1 Anabaena sp. CA = ATCC 33047
TAAGGGAGTGCTGTGAGGTAGGGGTGTAGGGGTGTAGGGGTGTGGGGGTGTAGGGGTGTAGGGGGAGATGAGGGGGATGAGGGGGATGAGGAAGCAGAGGAGATTTTTTCCCCAGAATTCTTGAATTTTGAATTTTGAATTTTGAATTTTGAATTTTGAATTGATTTGTCCCCAGTCCCCAGTTTTGCAACAATTAACAAATTGGTGGCGATCGCAGTTATCCTATGGGGTAACTTATAACCAATACTGAGTTAAACTGTCACTCTATCCATTAGTATCTGTTACTTGAACCGAGATGAAGTCTTTAGCAGACAACCCTGATTCTCACCAGACTCCTCCAGACACACCCGCAGTAGTCATTACTTCCGAGTTGCGAAAAGTCTATCGTACTGGCTTTTGGATGAATCAAAAAGTTGTCTCCCTTAAGGGCTGTTCTTTAACGGTTTATCAGGGTGAAACTTTTGGGTTACTGGGGCCTAATGGTGCTGGTAAAACAACTCTGTTAAAACTGTTGCTAGGGATTATCCGCCCTACGACTGGCAGAGGCTTATTGTTAGGTAAACCTTTAGGCGATCGCACCGTTAAGCAACGCATTGGCTACTTAAGTGAAAACCCTTACTTGTATGAGTATCTTACTGGTTGGGAATTTTTACAATTAGCTGCTGGGTTATTCCAAATTCCTGCCAGTGTGCAACGTCAACGCATTCCTGAACTACTGGATTTAGTGGGTTTATCGGTACGGGATGCCCAAAAAAAACAAATGCGCCGCTACTCCAAAGGAATGTTACAACGTGTGGGAATGGCACAAGCATTAATTAATGATCCAGAATTGATATTTTTGGATGAGCCGATGTCTGGATTAGATCCTTTAGGACGCTACCGGATGCGGGAAATTATCTTATCTTTGAAAGCGGCGGGAAAAACAATTTTTTTTAACAGTCACATACTCAGTGAAGTAGAACAGATTTGCGATCGCATTGCCATTCTGGCTCACGGTGAATTAATTTGTATGGGTTCTCTTGACGAACTATTGGGTGGCAATCAAACATATCACGTTAAAGGTGAAGGTGGTGATGCTGCTATTCTCAACAAATGGCTATCTAATCTAGTATTTGAGCCTGATGGATCTTGGCACGGTATACTGCCAGAAGATTACTACGATTTTCTCTCCAGTCTCCGCTTGATGGGCGGGAAAATTATTTCTATGCAGTTATCTCGTCCATCCCTAGAAGAATTTTTCATTCAACAGCTACAAAAACAACTTCACTAAGTTTCGGTATGTATAAAATCCAAATATTAACTTGAGAATTTTGTATGGATTTACACAATTACCATTAATTAATAATCATGCGTCATCACCTAGCGATTAGGCAGAGATTAGTTTTTTTTGCTACTTTTTTTCAGAATACAAAACCCATAGCAAAATATTTAATTTTCCAGTGAGGTGAATAGTTATTTTATAGTTAATCCTGTAAAACTTTAAGCTAAATTTACTAAAAATTTAAAAACCACAAAAAATATTCTTCCGAAAAAGATTGGTTTTCAAGGAAAATTAGATGGTCGGGCAACTTAAATACTTAAGTATAGTCAAGATTAAAAGGTTTAGACAATACTTTACCGATCATAGTCTCAGAGTTTAAGGTAAATATGCTTAACACAGGTTCGCTGAAATTTCCAACCCAGCCAGCTGTGGGTGCGGCTTTATTAACGGCTGTTCATCTCATTGTGCCATCTGCCAGCATAGCTCAGGGACGACCAACTTCGCCAAATCAACCAGCAACATTTCCCAATTCACAAACTGTAACTCCCAGTCAAGCGCAAGTCTTCCCAAATACACAAACAATACCTCCGAGTAGTCAACCAGTATCTCGACAAACACAACAACCAGATACGAATTACTTATTGGGAGGCGGCGATCTTATCCGTGTAAATGTATTTGAAGTACCAGAATATACAGGTGAATACCAAATTCCTCCAGGCGGAGCGATTAACCTCCCTTTAATTGGCAGTGTTAATGTTCAGGGTTTAACAACAGAACAGGCAGCTGATATCATTACGGAAAAATACCGCCGATTTCTCAAACGTCCCCAAATTTCGATCAATCTTTTATCCCCACGTCCGATTAATATCTTAGTTGCTGGAGAGGTAACACGCCCAGGAGCTTATACTTTGAGCCTGCAAGGAGGCGCAGGTAATAATCCAGGGGTACAATATCCCACTGTATTAGCTGCACTGACCATAGCTCAAGGTGTTACCTTGGCGGCAGATGTCACCCAAGTACAGCTCAAGCGCAAAACAGCAGGTGGTGAGCAAATTGTTACTCTCAATCTCAAGGACTTAATTCAAACAGGTAATACAGCCCAAGATATTACCTTACGGGATGGAGATGTAGTTGTTGTACCAACTGCAACCACCTTTAACGTTGCAGAAGCACGTAATTTATTTGCGGCTAACTTTGCTGCTAGCCCAACTGCACCCCGCACAGTAGCCGTAATTGGTGAAGTTAATCGCCCAGGCGCGTATGTTGTCGCCGCAGCAGGTGGCACAGAGGCTGGAGGTGGTGGTTTACCCAATGTGTCACGAGCCTTACAATTAGCTGGTGGGATCACATCCCAAGCAGATATTCGGAATATTAAACTACGCCGACCCACAAGAACAGGTTCAGAACAAACTATCGATATCAATCTTTGGGAACTTTTACAAAGTGGTGATGTCAATCAAGATGTGATTGTGCAAGATGGAGATACGATTATTATCCCCACAGCTACAGAGATTAGCCCAGCAGAAGCTACTCAATTAGCTACTACCACTCTATCACCTGCCAGTATTCAAGTTGGTGTAGTGGGTGAAGTTAAACGACCTGGTGCGGTAGAACTACAACCCAATAGTTCTTTAAACCAAGCCCTACTCGCTGCTGGTGGATTTAATGATGCTAGAGCGCGTACCGGAACTGTAGAATTGGTGCGTTTGAACCCTAACGGTTCAGTTACTAAGCGGGAAGTAAAAGTTAACTTGAGCCAAGGAATTAACGAGCAAACTAATCCTATTCTCCGCAATAATGATGTGATCATAGTTAACCGTTCTACTCTTGCCAGAACTGGTGATAGTCTCAACATTGTAGCTGGGCCTCTAGGTATTATCGTTAATCTTTTGAGATTGTTCGGATTTTAACTTTATATGTACTGTGTGATTGGGGATACAAGTTAATGCTTGTAGTCCCCAATTTTTATTGAATAGTGGTTTTTACTGGTTGACAGGGCGAATAATTAAGGCTCTACTATGCCATAGCTATCCTGAAAACATGAAATTTCAACTAAAAAATGGTAGTAGGATGTCCGATCAACTAAAATCTCCTTAACAGCTAATTAGGAGTATATATGGAGCCAATTATTGCTATAGTTTTAGCACTCATGGGTTATGGTTTCGCATCTACAAAAATTATCAATGAAGGAAATGCAGCCCTAGTTGAACGTTTGGGAAGAAGACACCGCACACTCAAGCCAGGCTTAAACTTTATAGTGCCTTTGGTTGATCAGGTGGTGATGGAAGACACCACACGCGAACAGTACATAGACATCAAGCCGCAGAATGTAATCACTAAAGATAACATTTACCTAGAAGTCGATGCGGTGCTGTTTTGGCGGATTAAAGATATTGAGAAAAGCTTTTATGCTATTGAAGACTTGCAAGGTTCGTTGAATCAACTGGCTACAACCACACTCCGGGAAGTTATCGCCCAAAATACGGTAGAAGAAACCAATGTTTCTAGAGCCGAGATGGACAAAGCAATTTTAGACCAGTTGAATCATATCACAGCAGATTGGGGTGTTGATATTACTCGGTTGGATATTCAAAGAATTACACCACCGGAGAGTGTACGCAAGTCAATGGAGGAAGAGCGAGCGGCGGAAATTAAAAAACGGGCTTTGATTACGGAAGCTGAAGCCGAAAGACAAGCTGCTATTAAGAAGGCAGAAGGTACTATGACTTCAATGCAGATAATTGCGGAAGGTTTACGGAGTAATCCCGAAAGTAAGGAAATTTTGCGTTATTTGGTAGCTCAAGATTATATCAATGCTAGCTATAAGTTGGGAGAAAGCACAAATGCCAAAGTTGTATTTGTTGATCCTGGCAAAACAGGTGAATTGATGAAAGAAATGATTGCTGAATCAGCTAATACTGAAGGTAATAGTAGAAATCCTGAGCATAGTTGAAATAGGGAGTAGGGAGTGGTTGGTAGACAAAATCACCTATTGGGAGGCGCGAAATAGTGCATCTGTAACTAGAGATACATCAGACATTTCTTTAACGTCGTGAACTCGGAGGATATCCGCTCCATTCACAATCGCCGCACAACACGCCGCCGCCGTTCCCCAGACTCTGGCTTTTGGCTCTGGTTGATTTAAAATGCGACCGATGAAACTTTTGCGGGATACTCCTACTAAGATAGGACAATTGAGCGATCGCAAGGAACGCAAGCGGCGCAGTATTTCTAAATTCTGCTCATAGTTCTTAGCAAAACCAATACCAGGGTCAATGATGATTTTTTCGGCATTTATACCCAAATTCGTGGCTATTGCTATCTGTTGCCTTAAAAAACTGGCAATTTCTCCAACTACATCCTCATAGTCAGTCATTTGTTGCATTGTCTGGGGTGTACCTCGGATGTGCATCAACACAATTGGTACATCTAAACTCGCCACTGTCGGCAACATTTCCGGGTCAAATGTCCCACCAGAAATATCATTAATTATATCTGCACCTGCTTCTATAGATGCTTTTGCAACAGTAGCCCTAGTGGTATCTACGGATATGGGTACAGAAATTTCCGGTCGTAATGCCTGGATGATTGGCACTACCCGATTTAATTCTGTCTCTAAGCTGATTTGTTCTGCTCCTGGTCTAGTTGATTGACCACCGACATCGATGATATCAGCACCAGCCGCTACCAAAGCTTGCGCCTGGGAGAGAGCCGCAGACAGACTATTAAATTCACCACCATCACTAAAACTGTCAGGCGTGACATTCAACACACCCATGATATAAGTACACTGTCCCCACTCGAAACAGCGATCGCGTATAATTAGTTTACTACCCATATAGTTAAACAATAGTAGAGACGCGATTGATCGCGTCTGTACAAAAGGTAATAGTCAACAGTCATTCCTTCTCAAAACTCAAGCTAAGGACTGATGACTCTTTACTGATAATTGACAATGCGAGCAAAACTAGCAGGTTCTAGACTTGCTCCACCCACAAGCGCACCATCAATTTCTGGTTGCGCCATAATCTCATCAATGTTATTTGGCTTTACTGAACCACCATACTGAATTGGCACATCAACATTTTTTAACTGACTGCGAATCAAGCCTATAACTCGATTGGCTTCCGTCGCTTCACAAGTGTCACCAGTCCCAATTGCCCAAATTGGTTCATAAGCAATCACCAAATTATCTTGATCAACGCCTACCAAGCCGTGATGTAGTTGGCTAGTAATTAGTGATTCAGTTTCCCCAGCGTCTCTTTGCTGTTTAGTTTCACCTACACACAAAATCGGAGTTAAACCACACTTTTGGGCAGCTTTCAGGCGTAGATTCACTGTTTCGTCGGTTTCGCCGAAGTATTGCCGTCGTTCGCTATGACCGACAATTACATAACGTACACCAATTTCTACTAACATGGGGCCGGAAATTTCACCAGTGTACGCGCCACTTTCCTCCCAATGGACATTTTGCGCTCCTAGTTGTACACGGCTACCGTGTAAATTCTGGGACAAAACGCTCAGATCAGTGAAAGGAACGCACAGCAGGACTTCCCGTTCTTCAGGGGTTTCCTGTAATGCAGGCAGAAACCCTTTTAAAAACTCTAGAGATTCTGCCTGGGTTTTGAACATTTTCCAGTTACCGGCAATAACGATTTTTCGCACAGGTGATTTAGTCAAGTTCCTAACGCTACTAGATGCAATTTTCACTGTACTACTTTTTCGGATCAACCGATGCAATTAGGAATGGGGAATGGGGAATGGAAGGGACTGGGGAAATCACTGATAGTAATATTCTCGTCTGTTTAGCTGCTTTCTTAGCTAAATCAAAAAGAAGCCCCACATCTGACCCGGAGGGCAGTGTGGGATGAATTTTTGGGCGATGACGAATTGACCCACAACCAACTAGGATCAAGAGGGATTGTTAATTTTGACTTTTGTAGGCGTAAGCCTTCCCTACGGGACGCTACGCGATGCCGTAGGCTATTTTAAATTTTGAATTTGGAGCGCAGCGAGGTGACTTCCATATTGCCTGAACCGCATCACAGCAACTCACCCAACTGGGAGGAAGAACTAGATCATGCTATTTTTAGCTTTGAAGATATTCAAGCGGAACTCAACTATAAACAAGCTCAAACCGCATTACGTAACTTGGTGGAAAATCTTGACCTGAGTTCCCAAGAAAAAGCGGGTTTAGAGTCAGAAATCGCTGATTTGGAAACTATGCTGGCAAAATTAGACAGTATGGTGGTTCAAATTGCGGCTTTTGGCATGGTGGGACGGGGTAAGTCTTCTCTGTTAAATGCTTTGGTGGGACAATCAGTGTTTGAAACTGGCCCTTTACATGGTGTCACCCGTGCGGCTCAAAGTGTCAATTGGACTATTAGCGAAGAAGCCATTGGTGAAACAGAACGGGCTTTGAGGGTGACTTTACCTGCTGTTGGTAAATCTCAGGTGGAATTGATTGACACCCCAGGTTTAGATGAAATCGATGGAGAAACCCGCGCTGCATTAGCGGAACAAATAGCAAAACAGGCGGATTTGATTCTGTTTGTGATTGCGGGTGATATGACTAAGGTGGAGCATGAAGCTTTATCTCAATTACGGGAAGCTGGTAAACCGATTATCCTGGTATTTAATAAAGTAGACCAATATCCTGAAACTGACCGGATGGCAATTTACCAAAAAATCCGGGATGAAAGGGTGCGGGAATTACTCACACCGCTAGAAATAGTTATGTCCGCAGCCTCACCACTGGTAAAGACGGCTGTCTATCGTGCTGATGGTAGTAGGGGTTTACAGTTGCGTCAGGGTGCGGCTCAAGTGGCAGAGTTGAAGCTGAAGATTTTAGAGATTTTGCAGCGTGAAGGCAAGGCTTTAGTGGCGTTGAACAGTATGCTGTATGCTGATAATGTGAATGAGCAACTGGTGCAGCGTAAGTTGATGATTCGGGAGCAGAACGCTAATCAGTTGATTTGGAAGGCGGTGATGACTAAAGCTGTAGCGATCGCTCTCAATCCGGTTACGGTCGTAGATATTCTGAGTAGTATAGTGATTGATATTACTTTAATCTTAGGTTTATCTAAACTCTATAATATCCCCATGACTGAAGCTGGTGCTGTGCAACTGCTACAAAAAATCGCCATCAGTATGGGCGGTATCGGTGTCAGTGAATTATTAGCTAACTTGGGGTTAAGTGGGTTAAAAACTTTACTTGGTATCTCTGCATCAGCCACAGCCGGACTTGCGATCGCCCCCTATATTTCAGTCGCTCTCACCCAAGCGGGGGTAGCTGGTGTATCTTCCTATGGAATTGGACAAGTGACTAAAGTTTATTTAGCTAATGGTGCAACATGGGGGCCAGACGGGCCTAAAGCTGTGATTAATCGGATTTTGTCCACTCTGGATGAAACTTCAATTCTCAACCGCATCAAAGATGAACTACTGCACAAGGTAAAATTCAAAAATTAACCTGTAAAGACGCGATAAATTACGTCTGTACAAGAGTTATTGTTTCAAAATTTAAAGATAAGATTATGAATAAACCTAAAATTTTCATTGACGGCGAATCGGGAACTACAGGCTTACAGATTTACTCACGTCTCAATCAACGTGATGACATTGAGTTAGTCAGTATTGAGCCATCTAAGCGTAAGGATACGACTGAACGAGCCAAATTAATTAATGCTGTCGATGTTGTGATTCTATGTTTACCTGATGATGCAGCCCGTGAAGCTGTTAGCTTAGTTATTCATAATCAAGTGAAAATTTTGGATGCTAGTACAGCCCATCGTACAGCAACAGATTGGGTTTATGGTTTTCCAGAATTAAACCCTGAACAACGAGAAAAAATTGCTCATGCCCAGTTTGTCAGTAATCCTGGTTGTTATCCTACAGGATTTCTGGCTTGTATTCGTCCGTTGATAGTTAAGGGTGTGATTCCTGTTAATTTTCCCATCACGATTAATGCTGTGTCTGGCTACTCTGGCGGTGGTAAGAATTTAATCCAGAAGTATGATAGCTTTCATGAACAGCAAACGGGAGCAAATTCTCTTTATCCCTATGGGATTTATGGTTTGCAGTTTGGGCATAAGCACGTTAAAGAAATGCACCAGCATTCAGGGTTAGCATCCCCACCGTTGTTTGTTCCCGCAGTCGGAGATTTTGCACAGGGGATGTTAGTACAAATACCTTTACCTTTGTGGACGCTGGAAAATCCGCCATCAGGTGAAGTGATTCATCAGGCGATCGCAGACTATTATCAAGGTGAAAAGTTTGTACAAGTAGCCCCATTTCAAGATGCTACTCTCCTGCGAGATGGTACATTTTTAGATGCAATGGCAATGAACGACAGCAATATTGTACAGGTGTTCGTCTTTGCTAACGATGCTACCAAAGAAGCTTTATTAGTGGCGCGTCTCGACAACTTAGGTAAAGGCGCATCAGGTGCCGCAGTCCAGAATCTTAATATTATGTTGGGAGTTCCAGAAGATTTAAGCTTGTAATTTTGTCGGGATGAGGGAGTAGGGAGTTCAAAAAGTAAATTTGTGAGCGTTTCTTATGCGAATGCTATGGAGTCAGGTGTAATTTGGCTAGAATGTACATCTTTAATTAGGAATGCTCCTTGATTCCATGCCACATTAAACTGGAAAAGAGTTCCATTTTCAGTATCAGTGATGTTAACGTGAGACATAGGATTAACACTACCCCAGTATTGGAAAACAATCTGATCCTTACCAACCTGGAAATCTTCAATGACATCTAACTCACCCTTAAGCAAGCTATCAAAACGGTGAAAAACAAATTTATCACTTCCCTCTCCACCAACTAAGACATCATTACCACGACCACCAATCAAGATATCATCACCCCAACTACCATGCAGTTTATCGTTACCATTACCTCCTAACAGAGTATCATTGCCTTGGCCGCCTTCGAGGATGTCATCGCCTCTTTTTCCTCTGATTAAGTCATCTCCCAAGCTGCCATACATTTTGTCTGCGCCATCGGTGCCTCTGAGGTTATCATGGGAAATTGTGCCATAGATAACATCTTCACCCAAGTTGTCAATTAACGCGTCTCCTATCAAGCTAACGTCACTGAAATTAATTTGTATTACAGCGATTTGAGTATCATAATAAAACTTTCTCTGATAATTTCCGATAGCTTGACCTCTCACAACTCCTGTACCATTATTACTATCAAGACCAGTGAATTCTTCACTGTCAATAATGGTAACTTTATTACTTTCGGTTATACGTAGTTTACCTTTTTGTCGTTCTGAATCTAATTCACCTCGAATGAGAAATCTATCTAAAACCTGGATTCGATTAGGATTAGATATATCTACTACTAGGAAACCTAGTTTAGACTTAGCTGCATTATAATGAGCATTCTGATTTTCTATTTGTTGATTTCTCAGTGTTAATTCAGCTAAAAAATCAAAAGAAAATAACTCTCCAGAGGCAACAGAAAAAGTGTTGACAAGTTGAAGATTTATCTGACTATTGCCTTGAAAAGCACCGTCTATGCCAAAGATATTATTCTGACTATCAAAAACACTAAATGAGGTTTCTTGGCCAGTTGTAGCGTCAAATTCAGTAATGGCTGTTGCTACTCCCCCTTTGATGATGTTGTCTGCGTCTACAGAATTAGAAGTACCTAAAGGGTTTCCCTTAAAATTGTACAAGAACCCGCTTCCTGTTGCACTGACGAAGTTACTAACAGAATTATCACCATTTCGGGGAGATTTTTGTGGTTGTAAAAACAGAGTATCTGAAGTCATAGTCTTAAAGAATTTTGTGGTTCAAAAGGAAAGATTTCCAGAAAATTTTTACTGCTTTCAGCAAATATAAATTGAGAATTGCTAATACTCATTGGCACAATAATCAAAGTACCTGATATCTTTCATCAGTTGGGTTAGGGCAATTACAAGGCGGCGATGCACAGCTAAAAGTTCGCTCAAAAGATAGATTTTTAAGTTGTGGGCATTGCCTACCCGACTTTGATTAAAAATGGTGTAAGATATCAGGTACGCAATTATTACCCTAAACCGCGCATTCGGGTGCTGGAATATTGAGATTTTCTTATCTTTGGCTCAATGAATTGAAGAGCTTATATCCCAAATCAATCAATTATTCCAAGACATCGTAATTGGGAATTATCAACGGCAAATTACGAATTATTTGGTACTGAAAATGCAATGAAGACTTACCTATACAGTGCTTGTAGGTTCAGTAATAAATGTGTTAGCTGCAAAAGGTTGATTAAATCCAACAACTTGAGCAATCACTTCAAAGTTATTGTTAACGGTAACTCCAATCAGTGTATTTGCGCCGAGGGTGAGAAATCTGAGAGAATTTGGGTCATTGACTTGGATTTTATCTACACCATTCTCGAAGTCTACAATATCAGCGCGATCGCCAAAACCAGTTATCACAACACCTCCTAAAATGCCGGATATGCTAGCAGAACCGGCAGTGTAGAAATTAGCATTGCTATTTCCAACCACAAAGGTATCTGAAGTAGGTAGACGGAAAGCCCTACCTTCACTAAAGATTGATTCTGGTTGACCATCACCGTTGAGATCGAAGTATAAACCACCGATTAAGACATCGTACTCACCAGGTAAAGCACCACCACCATTGAGAGTGTCACTACCCAACCCGCCAACTAAGATATCATTACCATTGCCCCCAAATAGTTGGTCGTTACTGCCCAAGTCTCTGACAGCAAAGCCAGGAATATTATCACCACCGTCAAGGTAGTCATTGCCATCGCCACCATAGATGGTGTCACTACCGCCACCACCAAATACAGTGTCATTGCCGCCACCAGCATAAATTTCATCATTACCGTCGGCAGATCCAAAAGAGTCGCGATCGCCAAAAATTCGATCATCACCGCTACCAGCAGTAATAAAGTCATTACCGCCTTCGCCTACAAGGGTGTTATTACCAATGCCCCCGTATAGAGAATCATTGCCACTACCCCCGTACATTTCGTCATCACCAAAGCCGCCTGAGAGTAAGTCATCGCCACTACCCCCATCCATTTTATCGTTGCCAAAGCCGCCAATCAGCATATCATCGCCATCACCAGCTTTTAAGATGTCATCGCCACTACCCCCATTGAGGATATCGTTGCCATTACCCCCATCAAGGAAATCGTTGCCGTTACCACCCGTGAGAATGTCATCACCACTTCCTGCAATGAGGATGTCATCTCCATTACCTCCATTGAGGACATCGTTACCACCCCCAGCCCAAATAAAATCATTACCATCGCCCCCGTTGAGGATATCGTCGCCATCGTCAGGGTTTTCAAAAAAGTTGGGGTTAGGGCTTGTTAAGTCAATAGGTTGATCACCAAAGATGATGTCATCACCTTCATCTCCTCGGATGATATCGCCACCACCTAATCCTGTTAATCTGTCATTTCCCTTGAGGCCATATATCGGATCTGCACCTGATGTACCCAAAAGAGTATCATCTTGATCAGTTCCTCTGATGAAAACCATAAAATATCTCCTCCAATTTAAAATCTTTGCAATGATTGAACTGTTGTTGTTGTTTGCACAGATAACTACTCTGTTTATCAACCCAGTAGTCTGGTTGAGGTATTTGAGAATTTTGAAAAGTTGCTCAGGATTTTTGGCATTTGATTAACCATATCAACCCAGGTTTTGCTATCTCATTCAAAATAATCTGGTATCTAGTGGATATTTAAGTTTTGAGCTTTTTGATAGCAGACAGATGCTTTTTGTGATTTACCTTGTGTTTGTAGTGTAAAACTTAAGTTGTGATCAGCATCTGTAAAGTCTGGTTGCCAGGCGATAATTAGCTATATTCATTGTGAATGACTGCCAGCTAATGGCTGATCAAATCAAAATCTTTTTCTCTCATGAATATCTCACAAGATATATCAGCCTATATCTGAACAATTGCTATTTTACAACATAGAAAATTAATAGTATACAGATATGAAACATCTTTAATTTTAATAGTAAAATATTCGTTTTTATTATTAATTACATCACTGATTACTCTGTTAATAGAAAATTGAGTAGGAATCCAAAAACTCACATTTTTGGATTCCTTCTACCTGATGACTAAAACTTGGCTCGCTATGAGAAAACTTTTGACATCAAGGTACACTCAACTTTGATGCAAATCCAATTGCCTAGGCTTTGAGAAGAAATAACTAGCAGTTTAAACCATACATATAATTGTATATGATTATGATTTAAACTAACTAGCTCTTCTAAAGATTAGTCAACAGCAGAAACTAGCTTGAAGTATTGGCTAGATAATTTATTTTCAATGGTTAATTGTCCAGCAATAGCTTCAACAAGGGTATCGTAACCATAAGCTTCGTTGTCAACGGCTAAGGTAGCTGAATTACCATGAACATCAACGTTGAAGTTGATATGTCCATCTTTGTAGAAGTCCTGGTCGATATAGCTATCAAAATCGAAATCAATATCTGTGTCAATATGGGTGTTTAAATCTTTGTCGAAATTGACAACAGTTCCACCCCATCCACCGAAAACTTCTTGATTAGCAGTTTCCAAATAGTTCAAATCAGAAATAATCATTGGTTTCTCCTGAAAAAATGAGATTTATTTCTAGCAAACAATTTATTGTTTTTGCTTGCTTTTTCGTGAGAAGCTTGTTTGTTTCTCCTCACAATTCAAATATAACCGATCTCCACGATAAATCTATGATTTATTTTTCGATTTTCTTGATTATTTTTTGATTCAAAATCATAAAACTGCTGTAGATAAAACTTTATTTTATTAAACACAAAAACGACGACAGAAAATATCTTCTGTCGTATAAAATCAAGTTTTTTTATATTTTGACGGGAGGAAAATTCTATTTTATTTACAGTAGACAAACGAAAACATGATTAATTCAAGCATTATGTTCTTTATATATTGTTAATAATGTTGCAACAGAAGACTTTAACTTTTGATCAAGCATTTTCGACTTTGTATCCTGCTAAGTAGGAAACATAAATTAGGCATTAGAGGCTAGTATTTTTTACTAAGGTAGTAGTCTGAGTAGTTTCTATGTTTTTGCTTTCCCATCAAGGCAGTTACTACCCTTGGGGTTTCCCCAAGACTGTATTCCTCTGCCAATGCAAAGCTGCATAAGTATATTTATTTCTGGATAGCTAGTTAGCAATACATACAAAATATTGTAACTTTCTCAACTATTTGAGATTGTTGATTAACTAAGTCAAGACTTGTTGAAAATTTGCTGCTCAGGCTGCTAATTAGCGTCTAATTCTAGTTGAGTGAAAATTTTTAAGCCTTGTGTTTTTTGTTTTAACCACTCGGAAAACAATTCTGTAATGATTTTTTCGCGTAAATCTTCATTTAATGTAGCTTGATTAATTTCTTCTACCCAAATTAAATACACTCCTTTAGGAGTCGTAATAGGTTTGATAATTTGTGGCGGTGTTGCAGCAAAGACAATAGCTGCAATCTCTGGACGAAAATCTTTACGGTGTTGCACACCTTGATAACCATACATACTACGCTGTTCTGGTTCTTTGATATACATCCGCGCAATGTCTGGAAAAGTGATTTCACCTTCTTCTATGGCATAAAAGATTTCTAAAGCCACATCTCTATCATCAAATATGACTTGATATGTAACAGCCGTGACATAATCTAGTTGGTGTTGATAAAAAAACTTTTCGACTTGAGAAGCAAAGAGATGATTAGCTAACTTCTTAGCGAGGATTTGATTGCAGATTGATGCTTCAAAATCATGTTCAGAAAGATGGTGTTTTTCTAGCCATGTCAATGTATCCTGGGCTTTGACTAGCTTCTTAGTTAAGCGGAAGTTATCCCCAGCTTGCTGTATTTCCTCTGGTGTGACGGTAATTCCGGCTTCCTCTGCTGCTTGTGCAATCACTTTTTGGGATGCGATCGCCTGTAAAATCTCTGGCAGTTGGTACGATATCTTGAGATGCTGAATAATCTCTGAACTATCAATATTCAAACTTGAGATTGTCATAATCATCCTGGGGTATTTAATTTTGAATTTTGTAGGCGTAAGCCTTCCCGTAGGGTATTTTGAATTTTTAATTTTGAATTCGGAGCGTAGCGACGTGACTAATACCCTTTCTTCATGAAGATGCACTTTATTCTGTGGTGTAGAGACGTTGCATGCAACGTCTCTACATTATTTATTTGATGCAACTTCATAGAGAATTGGTATAAGGTTCTAACTTATCTTTTTGCAGTCTCTTGAACGGATCTAGAACAAAGTCAATCACTCGTTTCTGGCGAATAATTACCTCAGCAGTTGCCGTCTGACCAGCAGTTAAGCGAATCGGTTTTTCACGATTTTGGATATACTGCTGCTGTAGAGTAACTTCTAATTCAAAAGTTTCTCCAGGACTTTGGGGTATTTGACTAACTTTAGAGTTGGGAGAAATCCAAGTAACTTTACCTGGCACAATGCCATACTCTTGGAAAGGATAAGCATCAAACTTGATTTTGACTGGCATTCCCACCTTCAAGAAACCACTATCTTGACTGGGTATTTGGGCTTTAAGTACAAATTCTGCATTTTTAGGAGCAATTTGAGCAATTCTTTGCCCTGGTTGTACTACTGCCCCTGGTTTAGTGATGGGTAACTCAAAAATCATCCCATCAATAGGTGCGCGTACTACTCTTTGACGCATCTGCAACTTTAAGGATTGGATTTGGCTGCGAGTTTGGGCGATTTGCGATCGCACCGTTACTACTTGTTGTTCTAAATTTTTGAGTTGTTCCTGAATCTTCAATACAGCCAGTTTACCAGCTTGCAGAATGCTTTGATAGCTGTTTTCTGCCTCTTGTAGTCGAAGTTGGGCTTGCTTAATATCAGACTCCAACTGACTCATTGTCGCCTGATAACGACTCATCTCTTCAGTTAGGCGCAATTGTGATTGTTTAACATCAGATTGCGCTGTTTTGTAAACCCGCTTGCTTTCTTGTTCTTCTTTTTTGAGTTGATCAATTTGGGTGACAGACACCGCACCATCTTTAACAATTTGGTTAAAGCGTTCCACTTGCCTAGAATCTATACTTAGCCTTTCCTGAGCCGAATTGAGGTTATTTTGCGCCGCCTGAATCTGCTGCTGTGCTTGATTGACTAATGCTTGTTTTTCTAACTTTTGTAGGCTATGAATACTCTGCCTTAATTCCAGGTTTTGCTGTGCTTGGTTAACCTGGGACATTTTTTCTAAAGCTTGAGACTTGTTTTGTTGTTCCTGAACGTTCAGCGTTAATTGTATTTGGTTAATGATTACATCCAACTGCGCCTGTTGATTGAGTAAACCAGATAGTCTTGCTTGTGCTTCTTGCAGTTCAGTCCGTAAAATATCATCCTCCAGTTCCAACAACACCTGTCCAGCTTCTACAATGTCGCCTTCTTTCACCATCACAGTTTTGACACTGCCACCAGCAGGAGAGTCCAATTTTTGGGTTGCACCTTCAGGTTCTAGTCGTCCTCTTGCGCTTCCTGTCTCATCCACTTTAGAGAAGGTAGCCCAAGGTAAAGCAATGAACACAAAGCCGACTAATGTATATAAAACAAGGCGTGTCCATAACCTTGGTAAAGCATCCAGTAATGCTTCAGTACCATAATATAAACCTTCGCTATCGTTAGGTGTTTCTGTTTGCTCCTGAAATTGAGTAAGTTCCTGAGTCTGTTGAGGACTTACATACTGATTCACAGTTTCGGAAGTTGCATGAGGCATAGATAATTGTTGATTGTTGACTGTTGACTAATGACCAATGACTAATGACTAATGACCAATGACCAATGACTAATAACTAATGACTAAACTACAATCAACCGACTTTTGAGAGTTGCTGTTGATTTAGGTAATAGTAATGACCTTGTTTCGCAATTAATTCTTCGTGAGTACCGCTTTCCACCAATAAACCCCGATCCAAAACGAGAATCAAGTCTGCATTGCGGATAGTAGACAAACGGTGGGCAATGATCACACTGGTGCGCCCTTTGAGAATGGTTTTGAGGTTGTTTTGAATAATCCTTTCTGTTTCCGAGTCTAGGTGACTGGTAGCTTCATCAAATAACAATAAACGAGGATTTCCCATCAGCGCACGGGCGATCGCTAGACGTTGGCGTTGTCCACCAGATAGCATCCCACCACCTTCACCAATTTGGGATTCATAACCCATTGGTAGTTTCTGAATAAATTCATCTGCACCAGCTAATTTTGCGGCTTCTATGATTTCTTCTAGAGAGGCTTCTGGATGGGCTATAGAAATGTTTTCCCGAATAGTACCACCAAACAAAAAGGTATCTTGGTCAACAACACCTACTTGAGAACGGAGCGATCGCAGGGCAATACTTGTAACATCACATCCATCAATCAACACTTTCCCTTCTGTGGGCGGATATAAACCCAAAATTAACTTACTCAGGGTAGTTTTGCCAGAACCGCTACGCCCTACTAACGCTACCATCTGCTCAGGCTGGATTTCAAAGCTGATATTTTCCAACACGTTAGTCTCACTTTCTGAGTGATAGCGGAAGGTAACATTCTCAAAACGAATATGACCGCGAATTCTACCTAAAGGTGTGCGGAGTTGATGTTGTAAATCTTCTTCTGGTTCTGCCTCTAAGACATCATTAATCCGTTCTGTAGAAATCAGGATTTCCTGAAGTTGATTCCACAGTTGTGAGAGTCGTTGGAAAGGACTCAAAACGTGACCCACCAACATATTAAACGCCATTAATTGACCAATGGAGAGTTCTCCTTGAATCACTTGCCATGCACCAAACCACATCAGTGCTGCACTCACAAAGGTATTGATTGCACCACTGATCATCGAGAGGCGAATCCCAATTATTTGACCATTGAAAGCTTTTTTAACCAAATTATTCAGCAGTTCTTCCCAACGCCAACGTACTGTCTGTTCAATTGCCAAGGAGCGAACTGTGCGAATGCCTGTGAGAGATTGGATAATATAGCTGTTTTCTTCTACCCCAGCATTAAATACTTCTCTAGAAATGCGACGGAGGATACTTGTGCTAGCCAGTGCCAGAATAAAAAATGGTGGAACGGTCAATAGTACAAATAATGCCATCTGCCAGCTATACCAGAACATCAAGGCTAGATAGATGACCAAGGTCAGCATATCCAGAATGACTGATAGTGTCTGACCAATGAGGAATTGCTGAATTTTCCGGTTTTCTTGGATGCGTGAGACAATATCCCCCACGTAGCGCGACTCAAAGTAGGAAAGAGGTAAGCGGAAGGTATGCTGGATAAAACCCACCAGTAAAGAGATGCTGATCCGATTGGCGGTGTGACTGAGCAGATATGCCCGCACTCCGTTCATGGTAATGTTAAACAGACCAAAAATAATCATCCCTAAACCAACGGCGTTTAAGGTGACAAGGCTACGTTGCACAAGCACACGATCTAGCAATAACTGGGTAAATACTGGAGTGACTAGCCCAAATAATTGCATCACTACGGAAGCCATGAATATTTCTAACAACACTCCATAGTGAGGCTTGAGTAATTGAAAAAACTTCCAGACGCTGGTATTTTCCTCTTCAGTATCGTTCAGTCGGGCTGTAGGTTGTAGTAGTAAAGCAAAACCTGTCCAACCTGCGAGAAATTCTTGCTTGGTGAGACTACGTTGACCGATGGCGGGATCGCAGACAATCACTTGTTGTGTAGTGATTTTGTAGACAACTATAAAGTGTTTGTTTTCCCAGTGAGCGATCGCAGGTAGAGGTTGTTCTGCTAATTTATCTAAACTCGCTTTGACAGGACGAGCAGCAAAACCCAAGCTTTCTGCTGCTGTTGCTAGGGCTGTTAAGGATGCGCCATTACGGTTGATGTTCGTCATCTGGCGCAAGCGATTCAGACTAAAATGCTTACCCCAGTAGTTACAAATCATCACCAAGCAAGCCGCACCACAATCTGCCGCACTTTGTTGGGCGTAAAAGGGATAGCGTTGAGCAAAATTTCTCCACCAATGACCAATTTTGACTTTCGGACTCGGAAAGTAAGGGCGTGGTTTTTCTGGCTTTGATTGTTGTGCAGTCTGCATCGGAAACGGAATAACTTTCCGGTTCAAACTCATGTCGGGTGCTTGCAACCGACTCTGGCGAGGTTTTCGCGCAGTATTATTAGTAGCAGATGCTTCTAAATTGATAGATAATCCCAATTCTGGCCAATGTTGTACCGCCGTTTGCCAGTGAGAGTTTTTCAGTACATATACAATTGCGGGTTGTGTGACTTGCCAATTCTGCTGTTGAATCAGGCGCATTTCTCCAGCTACTAGCTTGCGTCCTTCTGCATTTGCCAGTTCGCCTCGATATACTAACCACCACTGAGAATTTTGATAAAGTTCTGCCGGTACTTGCCCAACTTCCAAATCGTAACGCTCAAATAAAAATAATGCTTTGAGAATACCCGGTACAGATATCGGACGCTGGGGTGTCTTGGCACAATAAGTTAGTAATAAATCCCAAACTTCAGCATGAGCAAATAAACGCGAGCGAATACTGGGATATTTCAGCATCAAAGTTTGCAGGATTTCGCCAGAAATGTAACATAATTTCAGCCCATCTGACGCTCTAGCTGTATAAATTTGCCAATCTGTTTGTGAGAATAAAGTTGCTTCACCAAATGCAGTTCCTTTAGTGAGAGTTGTAATTAAATTATCAGCATAATCCAACAACCTGACTTTACCAGCCAAGACCATATAAATTCCTGGTTCTGCGTTGGCTAATTGCCAAAACTGTTTGGCAACAGGTGGGTCTAAAACCTCTACCATTGTTAAGCAGCTTTCCAGGTCTGATTCAGAAAGCTTTTCACCAAAAAATGAAGTAATATCTTCACTTAACTGATACTTGGAAAACGCGGTTTGCACTTGTTCACCTCTCAGAAAGCATCAGATAATTAAAAATTATAATTTCTGTTTTCTCTGTTTCTAAGTTACTCAGGAATTGAAATTTCTGGCTTTTAGCAGAGAAAAACTCAAGGGAGTCCAAAAATTAATTATTCAATTATTCGGGTATTTTATCGGATAATTAATTTAGATTTTATGAAATACATATAAATAATTTGTTGGAAAAATAAAGTAAATTTTGATAAAAAATTATTATATGTATTTTGTTAGACCAAGCAACAATGTTGCATCTATGGGCTGATAGTTAACTCCTTAAAGACAATAAAACATTTCTGAATAAAGTCAATATAATGCTGATAAATTAATGCCATCTTGGCTAAAAGTGTTTTTATATATTGCATCTTTTCATCCCAACGCTAGCGACATAAAAAGACATAAAATAAAGCTACATAACTTTGCCATATTTTCACGTTAAATCAAGGGTTTTGCTGACATACTGAGTAATAAAAATACAATGAATTTGATAGTGCCAAATGTGAGCAATGCTAGTGTTAAAGGAACACCAAAAAATAAATTATCCCTATCGACTGTTAGTAGGGTGCGTCAGTAGTATATTTTCTTGGTATAGCTAGGGTTTCTCGTACTGACGCACCCTACATTTTAGAGATTTTTTTATCTAGAAGTCCCTAAAATTATGAATTTGGCAACATTTTAAGAGTCGGATATATTGCCTTAAAATCAGCCAAATTGGCAAAACAATGGAATTCTTGAGCAAAAATCCCACGGCTAAAAGCCTTGGGAAGTGTCAAAATATCCTAAATGCAGCTACCACCAACTAAAACATTGAGAATGTCCCAAATTTTTGAGCAATCAATTCAAATTAATGCTACAGCCACAGTAGTAGAACGCTGTATTACAGATTTAGCTTTGATGCACCGTTGGCTTAACCCAGTGCTGCGTTGCGAACCTGTGGGTGAAACTTGGAGTACGGATATCGGTAGTAAAAGCCGCTTTTTGATTCAAATACCACTACTGCAACCGACTTTAAACAGTGTAGTGGTGGAACGTCAACCAGGTTTAGTCGTGTGGGAATTTCAGGGATTTTTTCAAGGACGCGATCGCTGGGAATGTCAACCCACCGAAAGCGGAACTTTGCTAGTCAACCGCTTTGAGTTTAATATTCCCAACCCCTTAGTTAGTTGGGGTTTTAACTCCTTCGCCGCCAACTGGACAAAGGAAGATATGCAAGCCCAATTACGCCGTCTGAAGCGAGTCGCTGAAGAAGTACAGATTAGTAGAGGGGTGTAGGGGGAGACAAGTAAATTCAAAATTCAAAATTCAAAATACCCTACGGGAAGGCTTACGCCTACAAAATTCAAAATTAAAGAATCCTTGGGAAATGGGGATGAGGGGGATGAGGGAGAATAGCTGATAACTAATGACTAATAACTAATGACTAATGACTAATAACTAATGACTAATGACTAATGACTAATGACTAATGACTAATGACTAATGACTAATGACTAATGACTAATGACTATTAGCAACCCCAGATTTACGAACCACTTCCCGTGAAAATCTGGAAGCGCATCAAGCTACAGCTAACCATTGGGTGTTAGTCGCAGAAGATCAGCCGGTTGCATATTCTGCCTTTAGTGGACGTTTACCTGATGTGGTGCAAATCGGCGGAGTTTGGACACCGCCAGAATTGCGGGGTAAAGGTTACGCTAAATGTGTGGTAGCTGGTTCATTACTAGAGGTGCGATCGCAAGGTGTTCACCGTGCTATCCTGTTCACCAGTCCAGAAAATCTAGCCGCACAAGCAGCATACCGAGGAATTGGTTTTCATCCCACTGGTGAGAAGTTCGGATTAGTCTTGTTTAAGCAAGATTAATCTTGATGCAACAGAAAATTAAAGATTTGCTCAAGTTAAGATAATTGCGATCGCAAACAGGGCATAAATAAAAATAGTTGTATCTACTATGACTATTCTTTAATTGTTTTATGACCTATTGCCTAAGAATTGCTGACATCCCAGAAAATGAGCGTCCCCGTGAACGATTAATTACCTATGGCCCAAAAACTTTAGCCACGGCCGAGTTATTAGCAATTCTTTTAGCTACTGGGCAAGGGCCAGGCAAACTTTCCGCCGTCGGGTTAGGACAATATATCTTACAACAGTTGGGTCAACATCAACGTGACCCTTTAGCAGTATTGCGAGAAGTCACACCCGCCGAATTAATGCAAATACCAGGAGTTGGCCCGGCAAAAGCCACTACTATTTTAGCTGGGATTGAATTAGGTAAACGCGCTTTTCAATCCCGTCCCTCAGAGCGTACTCTCATTGATAGCCCAGTTGTTGCGGCTGCGGCGTTGAGTCAAGATTTAATGTGGCAAGTCCAAGAACGTTTTGCTGTGTTGTTATTAGATGTGAAAAATCGCCTACTGGGTACACAAGTGATTACCATCGGTACAGCCACAGAAACCTTAGCTTCTCCCCGTGAGATTTTTCGAGAAGTGATTCGCCAAGGTGCAACCAGGGCAATAATAGCCCATAATCACCCCTCTGGTAACTTAGAACCCAGCCCAGAAGATATAGAATTAACGCGCCAATTATTAGCAGGGGCGCAATTATTAGGAATACCGTTATTAGACCATTTGATTTTAGGCAATGGTAATCATCAAAGTTTGCGCGAAATTACCACCTTATGGAATGAATACCCCCAAGGGGATTAATTTATCTGACTTTTCACGTTATGTGGAAAAGCTAACGTGAAACCTAACCCCCTAACCCCCTTGCCTACTAGGGAAGGGGGAAAAATCAAAGCCTCTCTCCTTGTAGGGGAGAGGTTTGGAGAGGGGTTTTCCAGATTCCGCGAAAAGTCAGATTAATTTATAGTCTACATCCGCTAGTATCACTATCGATAAATCGATGGTGAATGTCAATAAGTTAACGGCACAATTGTAGTGGAAGAACTGTAATCATCCAGTTCTTAAAAGTTCAGTGAACCGAACAATGGCGCAATGATTAGACCGAACTCTTGGAAAAATCGCCTAACTAATGTCTGGAACAAGACAGGCAAAAATGTCATCCAACGCTTACCTGTAGACCAAGTTAAACAAACAGTAGCGCAATGGTTTAGCGTCAGCGAAACTGAAATTACCGAAATTTTAGAGAAAGTCCGTCAAGAACTACCAACTACAGAAGCTTTGTTAATTGGTAAGCCGCAAGCTGGTAAAAGTTCTATTGTCCGGGGACTAACAGGGGTTTCGGCGGAAATTGTTGGACAGGGATATCGTCCCCACACACAACACACTGAACGTTATGCTTATCCTTCTAATGATCTACCTTTACTGATTTTTACTGATACAGTAGGACTAGGTGATATTAGCCAAGAAACTGAGGCGATTATTCAAGAGTTGGTAGGAGATTTAGAGCAGGAAACTAAACGCGCTAGAGTCTTAATTTTAACAGTAAAAATTAATGACTTCGCCACTGATACACTCCGCCAAATTGCTCAACAGTTGCGTGAGAAATATCCAGAAGTTCCCTGTTTATTAGCTGTTACCTGCTTACATGAAATTTATCCGCCCAGTGTTTCGGATCATCCGGCTTATCCGCCAGACTATGAGGAGCTAAACCGGGCGTATACTGGGATTCAAGAAGCCTTTGCTGGATTATACGATCGCTCGCTTCTCATTGACTTTACTTTAGAAGAAGATGGTTATCATCCGGTCTTTTACGGCTTGGAAGCACTCAGGGATAATCTAGCTGAATTACTTCCCGAAGCAGAAGCACAGGCAATTTATCAGTTATTAGATAAGCAAGCGGCTGAGAAATTGGGGAATATTTACCGTGATGTGGGTAGACGTTACACTTTATCATTTGCGGTGATGGCGGCTACTGTGGCGGCTGTACCATTACCCTTTGCTACAATGCCTGTATTGACTGCTTTGCAAGTCTCGATGGTGACGCTATTAGGTAAACTTTATGGACAGAACTTGTCACCATCTCAAGCTGGTGGTATTGTGAGTGCGATCGCCGGTGGTTTTTTAGCCCAAGCTATTGGAAGGGAGTTAATTAAATTTGTACCAGGTTTTGGTAGTGCGATCGCAGCTTCTTGGGCAGCAGCTTATACTTGGTCTTTAGGGGAAACAGCCTGTGTTTACTTTGGTGATTTAATGGGTGGTAATAAACCCAACCCTCAAGAAATTCAGTCTGTAATGCAAGAGGCGTTTGAGAAAGCAAAAGAACGGTTTAAAGGAATCAAAGGTTAATCGGGTTTTGCTGTCCAAAAATAGGCTGTTACTGCTAAACTTTCTCCTTTGGTGGTGGTACAATTCGACTTTGATTTAAACCCTGATCAATCTGTCTGAGCAGTTGAAAATCTGCCTCTGGTAAAGGATAACTATCACTACTAAATAAACCAGCACTCACAGCCGGTTGTTTTTCTAAAAAAGAGAACGCTTGGCGAAACTGATATGGTTCAGCTTTAATTGGTGCGTCAAAATGACAGGGAATAATCCATTGAAAATCCCAACTGGCTACTTTCTCAGCCCAATTAATCGTTTCTCTAGGTGCGCGGTTGAGAATTAACGCCTGTAATATGGGTGCGACAAATAAACGCCCATCCCCCCGCACCGCCTGAAACGAACGCTGCCAATCGTTGCGCCATTTGAAGGGAAACAAGCCAAAATAAGCTTTATATGACCGGTCAGGGGCTTTGAAAGCCTCACGGAATACCTCCCCCCATTTGGGTACTTCTAACACGCTGGGACGGAAATACAAAGCAAATAAGGTGATGCGCTCCCATCCTTTACGGCGATTAGCTTGGTTATCGGCAACGATATCTGAGGCTTGATCTTTAGCGTGAAATAATAAGGCGTAAGGATCTAACTGAACTATAGCTGGGGGATTTTCTGGGACGGAAATCACCGCATCTGTGACTAATAAAGTGTGCGATCGCTTGTGGAAAAATGCGACTTCTGCAAATTTGCCAGGGCCAAGGTCAATAGTATCTAATATGGCATAATCAAATTCATCAGCAAAGGGGGCTTGACTGCTATCTGCTGGTAGTACAGAAGTGCGTCTACCAGGTAAACCCAACCAACTTAATGGTAAATTTAGCGGAAAACTCCATTGATTAGGTGCTACAAATACCTGTGCTTGCGGAAAAAATCGAGCAAAAGGGCCGACAAAGATTTTATGTTCTAAACCGGAAATTGTGGGCAGAATGATATATTTCACATCTCCGTGTTCTGCCACTAATTCATTCATCAGCCTCATACATTCAGGAGTCGGTGCAACAGGCGCATATACCAGCAGTCCCCCCGCATCTAACTTGACTACAGTCATGCGAATCGGGACAATCACGTAAAAAATGCCCTGCATCTGGTCAAAAGTCCAGATAGTGTCTTTAATCACCTCTTGACGCAGTGTTCGCCGCTTACCGTAAGGGTAAAGTGGCAAAGTAAACCAGAAAGGCCAGGTAAAATCTTTCTGAGTGATCTTGTCTAAATTTTCTGCCAGTTCGTCATGCACCACTCCGCGACTTCCTCCCAATTCCCAAGACTCAAACTATTTTTACTTAGGACTTACGCAAGTGTCACATTAAATATATCTTGTAGGGTGCGTCAGACTGCTTAAATGTTTTCAATAAATGTATTTTTGATATCTGACGCACCTTACTAATATGCCAGTCACATTAAATATATCTTGTAGGGTGCGTCAGACTGTTTCAATGTTGTCAATAAACGTATGTTTGATAACTGACGCACCCTACTAATATGCCAGTTGCGTAAGTCCTGTTACTGTTTTTGTTGTAGTAATAATTCCTGAATTTTATCTGAAGTGAGCTGTTCAACATTACTTAAAACCACTGCTGCACCTGCTGTGAGTAGTTTTTGTGTATAAGCCTCACTGCGGGCTGTGGTTTCCTGTACATGAGGCGGTAGAATACCCACACCAATCCAAGTCCGGTGAGGCTTCAGTTCTCTAGCTTTACCTACAGTGTACATATCCGCCACGGTATCACCTACGTAGATGACTGTTGATGTTGCCTCTAATTCATTCTCTAACTTGTTGACGGTGGCAAAAAGTCCTGTAGGATCTGGTTTACCGGGTGCATCTTCCATTGCAATCAATACCGGAGACTGTAAACCCAAACGTTTCTCTAAAACATAGGTAGCAGAAGCACGGGTTGCACCACTGAAGAACCCCCAAGCTATATCCGCTTGTGTCAATTGCTCTAAGTAGCTCTTTTGTAATAATAAGGGTTCATCACAAATATATCCCGTCCAATTGTCGGGATTTGAACCACGATAACGGGATTGAAAAAAGGCAACAATACTGTCGTAATTTAGTTGTAATTGTTCGCGGGGCTGTCCTTGACTGGCAAAGTAGCGATAAATTAATTCTTGGGATGCTTCCCAGTCATTATTCCAAATGCCTTCTGATTTGAGTTGGTCAATTTCTAAGGATGTAGGACGATAAGCACTGTTAGTAAAATATTCTACCGTGTCTGCTAATGCCCGACGATAGGAATTACCCACATCGCGGATAACACCATCAATATCAAATATAGCGATCGCTTTTGCTGAAAAGTTTTTACTCATAATCGGGGAATGGGGCATGGGGTATGGGGTATTTCCTGCTCTTGCTTTATGCCTATAAGTTTCTAGGCTCTAATTTCTATTGCCTATGGATTTGAGATAACTGTATCTTTAGCGAAATTATCCCATTTATTGACTTTCTGCCAAATCACATTAGCCAACTTTTCAGCCAGTCGGTAAATTTCCAAATCCTCAAAATCAGGTCTATTCACAATTATCTCTATCTATACAATCATCCCTAATATCTAAAATGCCCCATTCCCCATACCCAATTCTCCAACCTCTTTTGTCAAGTGACTGAGTATTAGGTTAAAATAAGCGATCGCAAACTTAGTAATTAGTAGCCGGAGATTCCCCGGAGGTATAATTGTCCAAGTTCATTTTGAAAATTCTTTGGCTAGACGAGAACGTTGCCCTAGCAGTTGATCAAGTTGTAGGCAAAGGTACAAGCCCTTTGACTAAGTATTTTTTCTGGCCTAGAAATGATGCCTGGGAAGAGTTAAAGAAAGAACTCGAATCTAAACACTGGATTTCTGATATAGATCGCGTAGAGTTGCTCAACAAGGCAACAGAAGTGATTAACTACTGGCAAGAGGAAGGTAGAAACCGTCCGATGGCAGAAGCACAGTTAAAATTCCCTGAAGTTGCCTTCACAGGTAGTGCTTGATTTGAGGGACTGGGGACTGGGGACTGGGGACTGGGTACTGGGGACTGGGGATAGAGGAAAAATATCATTCTTCACTCAGCACTCGCAACTCAGCACTCAAGACTCAACAGTGTGAACATTCCACAATTTAATGGTGTTATCATCGCCGCCTGTGGACAGAATTTTAGTGAGCATCTGGACTAAAAGCGATCGCTAAAACTGCCCGTGTATGTCCTGTTAGTGTTGCTAGCAAGGTATCACACGGGCGGTTTTGTCTTTCTAAAAACAATTGATCTGACTGGTTGGCAATATCCTGATCAAGTATCACTTCATCCGAACCGAGCAAGATTTCTTAAACTTAGTGTAACTTTTACCTCTAAGTACAAACTCTTCACACTCCGCGCGACGGCAGTCGCTTTAAGTCGGGAAACCCGCCCAACGCGCTGCCTCCCCTCCGCGTTTACCTCCGCGTTCCCACCGTACCCCTACGGGGAAGCAAGCTACGCGCAGCGTCTCCGTTAGGAGAAGTTATGATGTCTACAACAAGCCGCTTGCGCGTCTACGGCGGTAGCCGCCGCTCATACTTCTCTCCGCGTTAAAAAAACTCCATCTAAACAAAATAGGGTGAGCCAATAGCCCACCCTAAAAAATAATCTACTTACCGTACCTTTAAACCAAACCGCCAGCAGCTTGAAAGCGAGCGCGAGCGCGTTTAAAGGCTTGATTAGCCTGAATTTGAGCTTGGCGATCGCCGGCTGGTACTTGGTTCAATTTTGTTTGAGCTTGGCTATAAGCAGCACGAGCTTCTTCTTGGTTAATGCTGTCGCCACGTTCAGCACCATTCACCAGAATAGTCACTTCGTTTTCTTCAACTTCAGCGAAACCACCTAAAAGAGCGATCGCTTGCCAATCTGCGCTTTTGTTAGGGCGTACTCTTAATACACCTGTATCCAGTGCGGTTAACAGTGGCGCGTGTCCACTCAAGATACCTAGCTGACCGGTAGTGCTGGGTAAAACCACTTCATCAGCTTCAGCATCCCACACTGTTTTATCTGGGGAGATTACACGGACAGTTAGGGTCATAATTTCAAGTCAAGGGTCAACAGTTAACAGTCAACAGCCATTAGTCAAATAGCTTTGCACTAATAACTAATGACTAATGACTAATGACTAATTTCTAGCCTTTGAGTTTTTCAGCTTTGGCGATCGCTTCGTTGATGTCGCCTACCAAGTAGAAGGCTTGCTCTGGCAGATCATCCAATTCACCAGATAGAATCTTCTGGAAGCCTTTGATGGTGTCTTCCAACTTCACGTACTTACCAGGGGAACCGGTAAATACTTCCGCTACGAAGAAAGGCTGAGACAAGAAACGCTCAATCTTCCGCGCCCGTGCTACGGTGAGACGGTCTTCTTCAGACAATTCATCTAGACCCAAGATAGCGATGATGTCCTGCAATTCTTTGTAGCGTTGTAGGGTTGCTTGTACAGCGCGTGCAGTGTTGTAATGTTCGTCGCCTACAATGTTGGGTTGCAACATGGTAGAAGTAGAACCCAGAGGATCTACTGCGGGATAAATACCCTTAGCTGCCAAGCCACGAGATAGTACAGTTGTACCATCCAAGTGAGCAAAGGTGGTTGCTGGTGCGGGGTCGGTCAAGTCGTCCGCAGGTACGTATACAGCTTGAATTGAGGTAATAGAACCTTCGGTAGTGGAGGTAATCCGCTCTTGCAGTTCACCTACGTCAGTACCCAAGGTTGGCTGATATCCTACAGCAGAAGGCATCCGACCTAACAGTGCGGATACTTCAGAACCAGCTTGTACGAACCGGAAGATGTTGTCAACGAACAGCAATACGTCTTGCTTGTTCACATCCCGGAAGTATTCTGCCATTGTCAAACCAGACAAACCAACGCGCATTCTCGCTCCGGGTGGTTCGTTCATTTGACCGTAAACGAGAGCAATCTTAGATTCGTTGAGGTTGTCTTTGTTGATTACCCCAGATTCAATCATTTCGTTGTAGAGGTCGTTCCCTTCACGGGTACGTTCTCCCACGCCAGCGAACACAGACACGCCACCGTGTTGAGTTGCGATGTTGTTGATCAACTCCATCATGATCACGGTTTTGCCCACACCTGCACCGCCGAACAGACCAATTTTACCACCACGACGATAGGGGGTGAGCAGGTCAACGACCTTAATCCCTGTCTCGAATACGGATGGTTTGGTTTCTAGGTCAGTTAGCTTAGGCGCGGAACGGTGGATGGGTAGAGTTTCCTCGTTATTGACTGGCCCTTGGTTGTCTACGGGTTCGCCCAGGACGTTGAAAATTCGACCGAGGGTAGCTTTACCAACGGGTACGCTAATGGGTGCGCCTGTATCAACAACTTCCAAACCACGCACTAAACCATCGGTAGAACTCATAGCAACGGCGCGAACTTGGTTGTCGCCCAAAAGTTGCTGTACTTCGATGGTCAGGTTGATTTCTTGTCCAGCTTCGTTAGTGCCTTTGATGGTCAAGGCGTTGTAGATTTGCGGTAATTTGCCGCCGGGAAATTTTACGTCTACAACCGGACCAATGATTTGGGTAATGTAACCGATGTTTGTTTTTTCTGCGGTGGTGACCATGCTGCGCCTAATGATTGAAGCTATATTTCAGAATGGGTCTTACAAGACATAAGATTATGCAATGTCATCTTTAACTGTAGCACCGGAGGGGGACAGAGTTCCGTTAGCAATTCCTTAAAAAACAGTTCGCTGACTTTCTTCCCACCAGCTTGATTGAATGACCCAATTGTTAATCATAAATTGATTCTGAAGTTTTAAAACCTAGAGGCGAAATTAAGGTAATGCTGCACTAGCAGCTAGGGCAGCAAGGTGGGTAATTGCTGTATCTGCACCGCTTAGGATAATTGACTAATAAAGGGTGCGATAAGCGAAGCTTAAGCCTTCGGCGATCGCCTTTGATATTGGCGAAGCGATCGCTTGCACAAATTCCGTAGTAGACTCATAAGGTAAAACATTTCGCCCTGGTATTTTCACCCCTGTACTTTGCGGTAAACAAGCCAGGTACTCAGCCAAGCGATCGTCAGGTGTTTCTGTTTCCCCTTCTTTGCTAATACTAGATGCTGCTTCTCCCATCACTACCAGCGTCGGTTGCTGGATAGCAGCCATTACACTCCTATAATCTTCTCGCCAAAATCCAGCTAAAAACGAAAATACTGCATGGCGACTGTCTGGGTTAACTGCACCTGCAACTAAAGTATTTAACCATTCTTGATCAACAGCATCGGCTGAAGCAAACAGTTGACGAGTAGAGAAAGAACTCAAAAACTTAGGAGTGCGTGCATAGCGATAAAAAGCACTACCAACTGGTGAATCAAAAATATTCCACAATAGTTTTTGTCGCCATGCTGGTATCTTTTTACTAATCAAAGGCCAAGATGGAGGTACTGAAAGTACCAAACCAGCAATTAAATTTAATTCTTGTTGAACTAATTCCAGTCCTATTGGTAATGAAGCACCTTGCACTACTAAAATTACAGGTTTTTGAATAACATTTTGTAAAAAGTATCTTAACTGATTTGCCCAATCTCTAGAAGTATAAACTACACGAGGTTTATCACTTTCACCACATCCTAATAAATCGGGATTATAAATTATATTCTTGTTACCTGTATTCAACCATTCATCACAAAAACGTTGCCAGAATTTTCCTGATAACCCCACCCCAATGGGCTGAACTAATAATAAAGGAATGCTGTCAGGCTGAGAATTGCTATGTTGATGTACTGTATATGCACAGCGATAATTCTGCCAAGTATAAAACTGGGTAGATGGAGATAATTGCATATTTCCTAAGATTTACTATTTACTAAAAAATCATTTGAGGATGAATTAACGTATATCCGGCTGTTTTGATTTTCTCATTAGAAACTTTAGCATTATAAGGACGATTACTCTGAGTTGTATCATCCCAAGTTACTTTAGGTAAATTATATTTCTCTAATAGCGTATCGAGTAATTCTTTACTGGTGAGATGGGCATCATCTACTAAATTATAAATACCTTGTAATTGGTGTTGTCTGGCAAATTCTATAGCTGCCACAATATCATCTAAATGAATCCAGTTGGTGACATCGCTACCATTACCAGGGCGGGTTGTACCAGGAACTCGGCTAAAGATTTTCATCAGTTCTCTGTCTTTACCATAAATTCCGCCCAAGCGCAAGATACAAACGCGGAGATTTTCGCTAGATGCTGCTAGTAAAGTGTCTTCTGTGGCTTTCAAGATTTCTCCGTTACGATTGCTAGGTTGAGGTGGGGTTTCTTCATCTACCCATTCGCCATTCCTATCACCATAAACAGAATAACTGCCTGTATATATTAGTTGTTTAACTGTAGAATTTTGTTCTAAAACTGAAACTAAAGTTTTAGCAGTATTTAAATAAGTTTCTTCATAGACATCTGCACCTTTTGCACCCACACTTAACAAAACAACATCTTGATTTTGTAGTGCTGATGTTAATCCCTCTAAATTATTGCCTTTAGTTACTATAACTTTGTCAGCTAATGTTTGTAATGTGGGAACACGCTCAGGTGTAGTGGTGGTGACGGTAACAACAAAAGATGAGTTTTGCTGCCAATATTTAGCAATTGCACAACCAACATAACCACAGCCAATAATTGTAATATTCATGCTAATTAAGGAATGGGGGACGGGCGATAAAAAAGAGAATGACTAATGACCAATGACTAATGACTAATGACTAATGACCAATGACTAATGACCAATGACTAATGACTAATGACTAATGACTAATGACTAATGACTAATGACTAATGACTAATGACTAATGACTACTTAACGATGAATTACACCATCAGGCATAATTGCACCGGCTAAGTTAGCACCTATTAATTTTACCAGGAGGCGATCGCCTGAGCGAATTCGCGCCCCTGTTAAGTCAGCACCACGCAAATCAGCACCACTCAAATCAGCACCAATGAGGTTGGCAGCACGTAAATTAGCCTCTCTCAAATCAGCTAACAGTAAATTGGCTCGGAATAAATTAGCCTCTGATAAATCTGCACCTCTCAAATTAACTTTGTGCATGAAGGTATCACTGAGATTCGCACCGCTTAAGTTAGCATAACTGAGATTCCTGCCAGATAAATCTCGATTACTGAGATTAGCTCTGCTGAAATCTTTACCACTCAAATCTGGATTTGGGTTGGGTGGCTGATAGTTTTTCGGTGCTGTTTTTTTCGGTTGAGGTTTGGGAGAATGATGAATATGTTGATGCTTACCATTTAAAGAGCGCAACCTATCACGCGCCTCATTAATGGCTTTGAGTTTTTCTTGTGCTTTCTGTTGTAAGCGGGTGTTATCTTTAGGTAGACGATCTGGATGCCATACAAACACCAAATCTTTATAAGCTTGGTTAATTTCCTCCAGGCTTGCTCCTGGTTCTAATTCCAATACCCTATAATACCGCTCCAGATCGCTCATAAGATGTGTTAATGGAGAATCAAATTATTTTCAGACAAATGTAGCCCTCCATATATTTAAATAGGACTGGGCAGCACCGTAGTAACTATTTGTACAGTTTTATTCTACGGTAAAAAGTTAGCACTCAGAGATTATATTCAGCCTATCGCAACCTGCTAAGGCTATCAATAACCTTTTATACAAAAATTCTCTACTCCTTTTGATCTGTAAAATTCTCAGTTGTGAATTCTACATTTTTGCATTATCTTTCTATCTGTCGGTTTCTCCATCTATTAATGGCTCGCCAATATGCCGATATTGGTATTTGATAAACTTCTATAAAAATCCAAATAATAATTGATAAATGTGATAAAAAAGTTAATATTGTCCAAATATATGGCAACCAACTAATAGGATCATGAGAACTAGGAGGGAAATAATAAGCTACTATACCAATTAAAAATGTGGGTAGAAAGATAAAACTAATTGCTGCCAAGCCATAACCCCAACCTAGTTCTACACCTTCTAACTGCACCTCTGACCAATTCAACCCATTCCACCGCCACATCAAAGGAGGTTGTCGAGAAGGCATCTTAATCTGTTGTTGTTCCACATTAACAGTAAAGATTTCGTGGCAGAAATCGCAACCCATCGCTTCCATCAATGGGATGTGAGAAATCTTACCTACCCGGCAGACTGGACAGGGATAAACACCTTGAGGATCAAAAGGTTCAGAGAAGATTTTAGACCTGGGCATAATCAAACTAGGTTGTGCTTAAGAGTTAATTAGACAGATGCACAAGTAGGTTAAAATTAGTACAGCGTTAGAATTTTTCCGTCTAGTTTTTGATCATCCTCATCACCCACACCACAACACAAATAGATAAATCTGGTATCTCCAGCTAGATAAGCAACAAACTTTGCCTCCCAGATTTGTAATGAGTTTATCGCTTTTTTGCGACGTTGTGCTGGTCTTGACGCTACCAAATCAATCTGTTATCTTTATCTTCACATAAGGCATACATTAGCTTTTTTAGCTTGAACCGACAGAAGCCCCACGTCTGACACGAAGAGCAGCGTGAGATGAATGGCGGGATGATGGCACAGCGTAAAGTGTCTAGACGCAACAAAAGTTCTAATCGTCGTAAAAAAGCTATCCAAAAACTCGGTAAGCAGCACAAAAAAGTTGCTGATACTCGTAGAGATTTCCACTTCAAGACAGCTAAAGCATTGCTAGGCAACTATGATGTCATAGCTGTTGAAAAGTTGAATATCAAAGGACTAGCTCAAACAAAATTGGCTAAAAGCGTTAATGATGCCGGATGGGGGCAGTTTATAATGATACTTTCAAACAAAGCCGAAAATGCTGGTTTGAAAGTAATAGCTGTAAATCCAAACGGCACTAGCCAAGAATGTTCTAACTTTACTTTTGTTTTCTGGTTGGTGCTACTTTGTTGATTTAGCTAGCTTTGATTAGACTCGTTTTCGCCACCGAGTTGTCTTGATTATTTCCCGACCTGTCGTATTTCACTCAACAATTGAGTCGTCCTGTATCTGCGGATATTCTACCTGAGACAATTCAATTATACCAAAAAGCCTAACTAGAAGTTAGGGGAACCTCAAACCCAAATTTTCGGTAAATTTAGTTGCTAGTTTAAAACCCGTAGCCTTAGCCGTTGGGCGTAAAATATCGGCAACAACAGGGGTGGGTGCAGAACCTACCCCTATTTGTTGTGCAGCGTGAAGGTTTGTAGTGAGGGCTTGAGCCGCTTGCAAAACCCAGCTTATATGAGTTATGTTCGTTTGATTTTCCAGCCGGGCTAGCAACAATTTTGGGTAAAATTTTTACTTTTCCTGAGCGGAAGGTGAGATCATCAAGGTATTTGTTGGTATCCTGTCTAAGAGTCAAGTGTGGAATGTTTGATGCAACAATTCTGTTCATCTTACGTCTAAAAGACAAAGACAAGCAAAAAGTGTATACAAGCAAACATCAGACAGCAGTTGACTAAAATCAAAAAGCAAAATTACTTACCTACCTTCTTCTACGCTCAGGAAAAGGTTGCAGCAGGCATTGGTTGACACTAAGGAGTGATGATTGGGATGAGCAGTTGATATTAGTAGCAATCGGGATATAGAATTTCTGCTGAATGGTAGTTGAAACAATCAATGTTCGGCCAAATTATGGTTTTAATTCACAAGCATTTGAAAAACTTTCTATTCCCTGAGTGATTAGTCCTCTTTTTTGCCAAATACCATCTGTAAAATCATGGGAATACCCCCTGCTTGGTGATACTTATCTGCCCAAGCGCGGACGATTTCATCCAGTTCTTCCATTGCTTGATCCCATCGCTCTGGCGGAATATCCAGTTCTTCTACAGCGCGCATGACATTGGGTGTGCGTTCTGCCCAATCTTTCATCATGCGGAAGTATCGGGCGGTATCTTCTACCATGATGTAGGTGCGCTCTTGTTCATCTGCTGGGGCATAGAATGGACGAGTTAGAGCGTAAAAGGGCATTCCCCAAGGTGAGTCTATGCGTGTCACTGTGCCAGAGTAGAGCAGACGACGTTTAATATGCTCTCCTAAAGCCTCACTTAACGGCATTTGATGTTCTGGTGGTAAGTCTTCTTGCGATCGCCGATGCAAAAATTCGATTAACTCAATAAACTCGAAGGAGGTGACTAACTGAGCATCTGGGAGATTACTGGGTAGTTTCTGCTCTAGTTGCTTTTTCTCTTCACTGGTAAGGCTTGTGCCTGGAATGCGCGATCGCCCTGGTTGCCAAGGAAACTTTTCCATCCACACATAGGGGAACTGAATTAGATAGCGAGGTTCTTGAGAACCCAGCGTCTTCAGCAGTTTGCCCTCCATCAGAGCTTGTCTGACTTCCTCAACGATAATTTTGACTCGTTTCGGCTCTAGGTGGTGCAAATGCCCCGTCATGCGTAGGTTCTGCCCCTGCTCTAGATATGTCATGTATATGGCACACTTAGCTGCTGTCGCTGCTGCATCTAAAAACGCCCCATGTCTATGCCCGCTTGTCCGCATGGCACTGAAAGCCAGGTATAGCATGATCTGATCCATTGCACTGGGACCAAGACGTTTGATCAGATCGATGTCATTACTCATATTACAAATAGTTGAATAGCACGCTTATTAGTCTAAAAAAGTAGTAGGTCTACGCCTTAAGGAAGGTGTTTTCTTCCCTTGAGAATGTATATTATGGTCTTGCTAAAGGATAATTAGTAGCCAAAGTGTTGATTCCTCCACGCTGTAATTTCTAATAACCAGTAACATGGTTGTTACTGTCTTTATCCCTGTATCTTACCGAAAAATCGCCAATTACCTGCCAAATTTTCTCCATGATAGCCTTATCAGTTAGTAGCGAACTATATAATGGTTCTAATAAGTAACCTACAAGGACTTTTGACAGTATCCGGATTGTCTGTGTCCTTTATCCAGTCATCCTCTTTTTTGCTAATCTCACTACATTTTTTCTGTCTTAACTCTTGGGTTGCTCGGAGAGCAAAAACAGATTACTGGAGTCTATGACCAGAACCTCGATACTAACGGTAACTTTCCGACTCTGGATATTTTTGCTAATACATATATTTCCAGAGGTAACAGAGCCGAATATGATGAGAAAGTCACCTACCAACCCAGTTAACGCTCATATAATTCAAAAGGCGTTGTTACCTACCATGCAACCTGCAACTATCTTTGATTTCGTTGCAGTCTAGGCAGTTGGTTGGCGCGAAGGTCATAGATGCTAAATCAGGCAGATAATCTTACTTGCAGCTTTGCAATTGCTTTTATTTCCTCACAACATGATATTCCATATTCAGTTGTCATTTGATTTAAATTGTATGAATTAATCTATTCTTAATTTTTTTTGGCTTAATATTGAAAAAATTTATGATTATCCCTGGATCTATCAATTCTTAAAGTCATGATTTGATGACATTTAACTGAAAACCATCTCAGTTGTAAACCGTGATTATATCAATTTATCCTAAATATTTTTGGTTGATTGCTAGTGGGATCTACAGTAGTTGGCGATAAAACAACATATCATGCTTAGGGATCAAAGCCAGATATCAAAACAGTTTTGATTCTGACTCGCCTGACCCCCATTGATTGCTGTATATTTTACAGCAGATTTGGGATAAATGAGGTACAAATTTTATGAACAAAGCTTTATGCCAAGAGACTTTCAAACCTGTTCCCTGTTCCCTGTTCCCTGCTGTAGCTATGCTGTGTTGTTGATATCGTTGTTGTTAACAGTTTTTTGTGAAATCGAGAAAAAAGAGTAATTTGTAACTGAACTTGAGAACACTCCTGTGATAAAAAAGCAGAGATGTTCTGCCAGTGGCAACGTAAAATCTTTGGTTAAAGTTTTACGGTAGGATAATTTGCTTGAGAACAGTGAAACTTGACTGATAGAGGCAATGATTTTTTAGCTAGTTACTTTTACCTTTTTGGCCTAGGCTGACTACAGTGGCGCATTCGAGTTTCTTCAACCGGGTGATTGAGTTTGATTTCGCTTGGTGACGAAGTTAAAAGCTGCGGCACCAAAAGTGACGCATAAAACTCCGAAAATCTGGACGATGCTCAGGCTCTCTTGCAGCATCAATCCGGCAAAAATTACAGTTAAGATAGGTACACCAGCACCAATAATAGCTGAACGCGATGCACCTAGTTTGTTAACTCCAATGTGATTGGATACATATCCCAAGAGAGTTAATACACCCAAAATAGCAGCAGTTAAAACAATCTCTAGTATCTTAGACGGGTCAACTGCTAAATTCCAAGTGTTTGGTAAAGGTAACATCAAAAATACAAAGCTCAAAGCTAACATGGTGGCGAAGTTAATGAAAGTCAAAGACACTGGATGTATTTTGGCAGCGCACACCCTGGTGAGTAGTAAGTAGCAAGCGAAAGCGACTCCAGCCCCAATTGCTGTGAACCCACCGAAGATATTATTGCCGATCCCAGTAGTTGTAAGTCCAGCAAAGACTAGCAATTGTCCGCAGAAAATTGCGCCGAGGGCGATGGTACGAAATTTACTAGGGCGATCGCGCAGCAGTAACCAAGATAAGATGACATTAATGAGCGGGTAAATAAAGAACAGTGCGATCGCTGTGCCTGTAGCAACTTGACCAATAGCTAGGTAAATTAAAACTTGAGATAAAAACAAAAAGCAACCACTAGCAATGATCAATTGCAAATCGCTTTGTTTTTTCACACGAGTATTCGAGCGATTTTTCCCAAAAGATTCCTTAATATTTTGTAAATCTTGCCAAACTTGGGGGTGCATCATGGGAGCTAACAGCATCATCAGTGGTACAACCACCATCAAGCGTAAGGTGAGAATTAACATAATATTCCCCACAGTAGGCGAGATTAAACCTTCTAACACCAACCCTGTGGACATTTGAGATGTTTTATAAAACATCCCCTTGATGGCGACGTTATACAGCGATGACATCACTGTAGAGGACACAATCAACAAAAAGCCGATTTGGATAGGTGATAAACCAGATTTTCTGGGGCTTTGAGATGCTGGAGGTGGAGTTGATCCCCGGCGTGGTTGTGATGCTGGTGCTGGAGATGTCTGACTGGCTGATAAATTTCTGTTGAGTACAGAAATCGGTTCCTTAGCGGTAGTAGGAGTAGATGAAGATTGCGCCGGGCTGCTAGAGGTTTCCTGATTGAGTACAGAAATCGGTTCCTTAGCGGTAGTAGGAGTAGATGAAGATTGCGCCGGGCTGCTAGAGGTTTCCTGATTGAGTACAGAAATCGGTTCCTTAGCGGTAGTGGGAGTAGATGAAGATTGCGCCGGGCTGCTAGAGGTTTCCTGGTTGAGTACAGAAATTGGTTCAGGAACTTGTTTTGTTTCTGGTGCTTGAGATAGTGGGTTATGAAGTACAGAAATTGGTTCTGGGGGTGTTTCTGTAACTGGTGGTGTGTTAGTTTCGCTGTTTGAAGAAATTGTAGTCTTGCTTGTAACTGATTCTGAAGGCTGGTCTGCCGATGGTGAGACAATGATTGGTGATGGTGATGTGGGGGCAGACTGGCTGATGGTGTGACTCTGAGTAGACTTTTCCCTGAGAGTAGGAACTGACTCAGTGCGAGTGTGTTCATCTTCCTCTACAGATGACGGTGTTTGTTGAGGAGTTGAAGGACGTAACTCAGCAGGTTGCAACACAGTTGGTGGTGATACACTTACCACTGGCGCAGAATTAGACGGTGGCAGTTCCCCAGGTTGCAATACTGTAGGGGGTGACACTTTTGCTGCTATGCGAGAGGTTTCTTGGATGGTTTTTGTCAATCCCTCACGCATTTGATCAATAAAATCATCTAGAATCTTTTCTCCTTCCTGCTGTTGACTGTACATCCTAGACAACTGCTGGGAAAGATTGTTTTGATAGTTCTTGAGTTCTTGTTGTAGGGAATTAAAGGCGATCGTCAGGTTATCATCCAGAGTACCTAGGATTTTTTCAGCTTCCTGAGAGTTCTCATGAGCAGGGTTAATGCTTTGAGTTGACTTGAGTGCTGCAATTTGATGCTCTGTTTGGCTAGTGATAGCTGCTAGCGATGATTGCAGTTGGGAACAGATATGCTTGGCTAGAGCTTCTGACAATTGACGGATTAACACCTGCTGCTCAGTAATTCGCCGGACTTCTTGTAAATGTTCTTTTTCTTCGATCAGCTGGTGAATTTCATCTGTTAAACGGTCTTTTTCAGACTGCAACCGTTTAATTTCTTCTTGTAATGATCTGAGTAAATTTTGCTGGAGACTTTCTAAATCTTCCACAACAGCCCATAAAGCTGTTTCTGCTGCTCTAGATATTTCGCCTCGGACTCGTGGGTTGTCTGGCCGCTTTTCAAATCGCCCCATTAGCTTCTAACCTCTATACACCTTGACGATAAAGCTGCTTTGTGTGAATTTGCTGAGTGTTCATTCTGATTTCCACCGATTGTGTCAGATAAACTCAAAAATTTTAACAGCATTTACGGATATCAAATTCATTTGGTCATGGCTAACTCAGTGTTGGTAAGCATATAAATTTACTCACAGCCGATTACACTGAGTTTGTTTCAATGTCGCACACCTGAATAGCATCAGTCTGAGTTCATTATTCAGTGCCTAAGTGAGATTTTCTGCACAATAAAATAACTCACCTAATATAAATACTTATTATTTTTGTAGCAATACTAATTATCAGCTTATTGCAAGTCAGTACCTGAGTACAAGAGAATTGTTTAATTTGTTATATTTAGGGAAAATTGCTCAGAAATGTAGCTAGGAGAACAGTTTCTATCTTTGATATTGGGATGATGGAGTTGGTCGTACTGAAATTAAAATCATCCCATACCAAACATTTTAATTAATTAATTGCCATTTTGGCAAAATACTTCTTAACTTTGTAATTTCAGTAGATATGGGCGCAGTTAAATTAGCAAAGATAATAGTTAAACATGACACATCACGAGAATTGATATTTACAGCCAGAATATGCGCGCGATATTAAAGATCACAGCACTGAGAACTGCACTCACAGGAACAGTCACTAGCCAAGCTGCGGCTATACCTTTGAGGGTTTGGAATTTCACGGAATTTATATCTTGTACCAGTCCAATACCGACTACACCACCAACTAGGGCGTGAGAGGTGGAGACAGGTAAACCCAGGCGGGAGGCGAGTAAAATAGTGGTGGCGGTGGCAAGTTCAGCACAGAAGCCACTACTGGGTTGTAAGGAAATAATATTTTCGCCGATAGTAGCAATTACTTTTTTACCCCAGACGGCTAGACCGGCGACAATCCCAGCACCACCTAGGATTAAAATCCACAAGGGAATAGTCATGCTGTTTGTGGGTACTTGGCCTGTGTGATCAATATAAACGATCGCGGCTACAGGTGCGATCGCATTTCCCACATCATTAGAACCATGTGCAAACGCCACAAAGCAAGCACTGAGGACTTGAAAGCGGGCGAATAGGTATTCGGGACTGGGGACTGGGGACTGGGGACTGGGTAAAGGCTTTTCTTCCTCCGCTTCTTCTAACTGTCGCCAACTAATCATAGTCAGTGCAACTGCGGCGACTGCACCTATTACCAGGGGGATGTCGTGGGGTGGGATGTGAATTCCCAGTTGTGCAATTAAAAAATTGTTGATGGGTTGAGTGAACAGAGGTAGAACAATTACCCCAAATACTCCAATGAGGACTGTACTTAACCAGGGTATCCACTCTTGTAGTTGTTGAATTTGCTGTGGTTGATCCAAAATCCAGTGTTTGATTTGACTATAAAATAAAGCGGCGATCGCTCCACTGATAACTGGTGTTAAAATCCAACCAATAGTGATTGAACCAATTGTTGACCAATCAATCGCCCCGACTCCTAAAGCTACCCAACTAAAACCTGCGATCGCACCGACAACCGCATGGGATGAGGATACAGGTAAACCCCGTGTTGTGGCAATTTGTAGCCACATACCACAAGAAATCAATACTGTCAACATCCCAATAACTAAAACTTGGGGTGTAGCTGCAAATAAATCTGGTTTGGCTACTTTAGTTGCTAGGGTAGCTGTCACTTGATGACCAAATAAAACCGCACCAGTGAATTCTAAAACTCCCGCAATAATTAGTGCTTGCTTGAGAGTAATAGCTTTGGAACCAACAGAAGTTCCCATTGCATTGGCAACGTCGTTAGCTCCGAGATTCCAAGCTACATAGAAGGCTAGTATGGCTACTATCAGTAATGTAATCGATATTTCCATATAGGGGGGCAGGGGGTCAGACCAATTCAAAATTCAAAATTCAAAATTCAAAATTCAAAATTCAAAATTCAAAATTCAAAATGGGGATGGTTGACTGTTGATTGTTGACAGTTGACAGTTGACAACTGGGTAAAATTTATTCTCCTCATCCCCCCAGTCCCCAGTCCCCAGTCTCCAACTTAAGGATAAATGAGGATTTTATAAGTTTCTGGCGTAGGTGCGATCGCTTGGTCTACGGCTGCTGATAAATCTTGTAATGGGTAGCGATCGCTGATTAAAGCTTGCACATCGATGCGACGATTAAATACAATGTCTGCCGCCAGATTTTGCAGACGATAGGAGGAACTATAGCTACCCATTAAGTCGATTTCGCGACGGTAGAGAATATTGGGATTAATGGGAATTTCTACCTCGTCGGGAAATTCGGCAAAAAATAGGATTTTGCCGCCTTTACGGGTACAATCAAGGGCTTGAAAGAAAGCTTTATCACTGGGGACAGCTAATAGTGTGACATCAACACCTAGTCCACCGGTGAGACTATGAATTTTAGCAGCTAAATCGGGGTCACGAGCATCAAAAGCGGCTTCTGCACCGACACTGAGAGCTTTTTCTATTCTAGACGGTAATAAATCAGTGGCGATCGCTTTGCCCCCGAAATACTTCACCAACATCACAAACATTAAGCCAATTGGCCCTGCACCAGTTACCAATACCGTTTGTCCGGGGACAATTTGGGCTTTTTTGACAGCTTTTAAACAACAGTTGGTAGGTTCGACAAAACTGGCTTCTTCAAAACTAATATCGTCGGGGATCGGGATTAACCCACCATTCTGCACAATATGACCAGGAACTTTGACATACTCAGCAAAACCGCCACCACTGGGGTTAAACCCTGCTGTTGTCGAGATGTTTTTGTAAACATCGCACATAGAGAAATTATCATTCATGCAGTAAGCACAACGCATACAGGGGATATGGTGCATAACTGCTACCCGTTGTCCTACTTGCCAACCTACCACATCTGAACCGACTGCGGCGATCGTGCCGGCGGTTTCATGTCCAAAAATGCGCGGTGGTTCATAGAGAGGATAACGAATTTTTTTAATATCTGACTGACATAGACCGACTACTTGCACCTGTACCAAAACTTCATCTGCTTCCAGACTCGGTACGGGGACTTCTTCGTAGGAAAGTTGATTTACACCTCTAAATACCTGTGCTTTCACGTTGATTTTTCACCGCTCAACGTTACTAGATTTAACATTTCTCGCCTACGTTAAGCTATAAAGTTTTAAATTTCTAATTCCGACGATAAAACCTTGCTGGTAAATTCTAGTATCTGTTTACTCAGACATTTAAGTAATTCAATCAAAGTGAGGGGAGTTTTTTTGTAATTTTGGGACTGTCCCCGCAATACCTCAACCATTGTTTCTGGATAGTCATCGAAGTTGACAATTAAATAGACAAACATATACACCTATACATAAATATATAATTATACAGGTATTTTTATGTTTAAGCAGTATGAATTTGCTGAAAAAATTGGAGTATCGGTTAAAACCTGGCAACGATGGGATAAGAGCGTTAAACTTTCAGCTAAAAGAATATTCTCAAGAAATAAAGAAAAATCTTCAGAAAGCTATTAACAAAGCTGTACAGGAGCTAACAAACTCAGACAAGAAAGAAATTAAGTGTTGAAAAACTAGCAATGCTTTTAGCCATTAAAACAAAACTTAAGTTGAGCAAATCTCAAAAAGTAATAATGAGTAAGCACGCTGGTATTGCTAGATTTACTTACAATTGGGGTATTGCTACTTGGAATAGTTTTGTTAAAGATGGCTTAAAACCCAATAAATATCTGCTCAAAAAATTCTTTAACAATTATGTAAAACCTGAATTTACATGGATTAAACAAAAGGGAATTTGTCAAAAGATAACTCAATATGCTTTTGATAATTTAGGAGCAGCATTTGATAGATTTTTTGCTGGTAAAAGCGGTTATCCAAAATTTAAAAAGAAAGGGAAAGATGATTCTTTTACAATAGATGCTAGTGGTAAACCTATCCCCGTAGGCGGTAAATCAATTAAATTACCCACAATTGGATGGGTTAAAACTTACGAAGGTTTACCTCATACAGCTTGTAAAGCTATTACCATATCTAGAATCGCTGATAGTTGGTATGTTTCTGTTGCTTATGAGCAAGAAACTGAAATAACCGAAAAACAGCATGATGTAGTAGGAGTTGATTTAGGTGTTAAGGAATTAGCAACTTTATCAACTGGAGTAGTGTTTCCCAACCCAAAACACTATAAATATCATTTAAGGAAGCTCCAAAATCTTTCTAGAAAACTTGCTAGAAAAGTTAAAGGTTCTAGCAATAGTAATCAAGCTAAAATCAAGCTAGCTAAACACCACGCCAAGATAGCAAACCTAAGAAAAAACACCCTTCATCAAATAACTACTTATTTATGCAAAAACCACGCCAAAGTAGTTATCGAATATTTAAATGTTTCGGGGATGTTATCTAACCATAAATTAGCTCAAGTAATTGCTGATTGTGGGTTTTATGAGTTTAAACGGCAGTTGGAATATAAGGCTAAAAAATTTGGCTGTGAAATAATCATTATTGATACATGGTATCCATCTAGTAAAACCTGTTCAAATTGTGGGCATATTCAAGATATGCCACTTCAGCAAAGAACTTACAATTGTGAAAATTGTGGTTTTTCAATAGACAGGGATTTAAACGCAGCAATTAATATATCGAGGTTGGCTAAACCTTGAAAGCTTACTGAGGGATAACTGCTCCCATGCTCCCGATGAAGTAAGAAATAAATATCTAGCTTTGTCTAATATTTATATAGCAGTTAAAATACAGACATTCTTGTGTGCGATCGCCTTTATGTTGGGTCAGTTATTAGACGGACGCTATAAAATTACCAAAGTCTTGGGTGCTGGTGGTTTTGGTCAAACCTTTATTGCCGAAGACACAAAACTTTACAACAGTCTGTGTGTAGTCAAACAACTTAAACCAATGGCAACCGATCCGATGACATTACAGGTTGCTAGGCGGTTGTTTCAATCAGAAGCACAGTTACTACATAAGTTAGGGAACCACGACCAAATACCCCAACTATTGGCGCACTTTGAAGAAAACGAGGAATTCTTTCTCGTGCAACAATTTATTGATGGGCATCCCCTCAGTGATGAACTCACCCCCGGAAAACGACTGAGCGAAGCCTATACTATCTCCCTGTTGCAAAATATCCTACAACCCTTAGCCTTTGTCCATCAAAATCAAGTCATTCACCGAGACATCAAACCACCAAACCTGATCCGCCGTAATAGTGACGGCAAAGTTGTACTAATTGACTTTGGCGCAGTTAAACAAATTAGTACACAGGTAGTAACTGGCGAAGGCGTAACTAAAATGACTGTAGGTATTGGGACAGCTGGTTATATGCCCAGTGAACAGAGTCGGGGTAGCCCCAGGTTAAGTAGTGATATCTACGCAGTCGGGATGATAGGCATTCAAGCTTTAACAGGATTAATGCCCCATCAATTAGAAGAAGATGTACAAACAGCAGAAATTGTCTGGCGACACTTGGTACAAATCAGCCCAGCCCTAGCAGAAGTATTAGACAAAATGGTACGCTACGACTTTCGGCAACGCTACCAGTCGGCAGTAGAAGCTTTAGCATCTGTACAGCAATTGGGCAGTCCTTACGCACCAACACAGACAACAGCGCATCCAGAACATACACCAACGCTACCTGTTGAACCCTCACAACAGCAACCGATTAATGTTGAGCCTACCCTGTATTCTCCACCGCCCACAGTTCCAGAACAATATCGTCAAGAAATTCCGCAACCCTCTGTATCTCCTGCACCGGCGGTATCTACCCAACACCCAAACATCGGACTAGGATTTTATTTGCAATGGGTGTTAGTGAATGTCATGGGTTTAATAGGAGGATTTATTTTTGCAGCGATCGCCTATGCAATAGTAGAACCTATCTTCGGTAACATCCTAACTTATCAAACTGTAGCCATAACAATGGGCTTAACAGTAGCTTATATGCAATTATTAGTCCTAAGACGACACATACCCATCTCAGAAAAGTCGTGGCTATTAGGAACTACATTAGGTACTTGTATCTCCCTTCTCCTAAGCGGTGCTTACCCCGAATATTCCCTACTTTTAGTAGGCCCCATAGTAGGGATCATCCAATGGTGGATACTGCGGCGATATGTTGAACAATCAGGCTGGTGGATTTTAGTTAATAGTTTATTTGGTTGGATAGGCGGCATTATTTCAGGAGCAATATTAGTTTTCCTCTTAAAAAATCCCAAAAACTCCTAAAACCCTCCGCGTACCTCCGCGTTCAAAAAAATCAACCTCAAATCAGCAATAATAACCTCTCATAATCCAAAAATCCAGAGAGGTTAAAACATGACACATCAAACATACACAGCCGATATCTTAGTCGTAGGTGGTGGAACAGGAGGAACAGCTGCGGCTATCCAAGCAGCACGACGGGGTGCTAAAACTATCCTCGTGAGTGAATTTCCCTGGTTAGGAGGAATGCTCACCTCAGCCGGAGTATCTGCGCCAGACGGTAACGAACTCATAGCCTTTCAAACCGGGTTATGGGGTGCATTTTTGCGGGAATTGCAGCAAAAACAGCCAGGAGGACTAAATAACAGTTGGGTGAGCTTTTTTAGCTATGATCCCCGTGTAGGAGCAGAAATTTTTGCTAATTGGGTACGCGAATTAACAAATCTGCATTGGATTTCTGGACAAATACCACTAGAAGTTTTACAGCAAGACAACTGTATTACTGGTGTGCGGTTTGCAGATTTTACTGTGCAAGCCAAAGTGATTCTTGACGGTACAGAGTTAGGAGATTTATTAGCCTTAGCAGAGATACCTTACCGTTGGGGTTGGGAATTGCGATCGCAATGGCAAGAACCCAGCGCACCCCTTGAGTTTAACGATATCACCAGCAAATATCCCGTACAAGCACCCACTTGGGTAGTAGTGATGCAAGATTTTGGCGCAGATGTCGCCCCAGAAATTCCCCCGTCCCCTAATTATGATCCGGCGTTGTTTGTTGGAGCTTGGGAAAACTACGGTGCAGAGAAATTCTTGAATTATGGACGCTTGCCGGGCAATCTATTTATGATTAACTGGCCGATATGCGGTAATGATTACGCTGAAGGAGTAGGACGATTAATCGAGTCTAATCTATCTAAGAGTGAGTTTTTACAAGAATGTCGTTGGCACAGCCAAAATTTCGCCCATTTTATTCAAAATCAGCTTGGTCGCCGCTATGGTTTAGCAGAGCAAGTTTTTCCTCATGATTATCCAGCCTTTGCCCTGCATCCTTATTTTAGAGAAAGTCGCCGCTTGGTAGGACTGACCACAATTAGAGAACAGGATATTTTACCAGTCGCCGGGGGTAGGGTAGCAGCTTTATTCCCAGATGCCATTGCTCTTGGTAATTACGCCAACGACCATCATTATCCCAACTTCAATTTGCCACTACAACCAAAATCGATCCGTTGGGGAGGACGTTGGACGGGAACACCTTTCACTATTCCCTACCGTTGTCTAGTTCCCGCTACCACAGATGGACTATTAGTTTGTGAAAAGAATATTTCTGTTTCTCATATTGCCAATGGCGCAACTCGATTACAACCCGTAGTTTTGGGTATTGGTCAAGCGGCGGGAATGGCTGCTGCTATGTGTGTAGAGTTGAATTGTCAGCCACGAGATTTACCTGTAAACGCTTTGCAAGCGGCTTTATTACAAGACCAGCAAGCACCTGCGGCTATCATACCTCTATTTAATCTTCTGCCTAATCATCCAGAATGGCAGCAATGGCAATTGTATTACTTAAATGAACCTCAAGTCTACCCCCCAAGTGGTAATTGTCCCGCTTCATCTGTGGATGAGTATGACCACTCTGATTCTGATCAGGCGTTAACAGGGGAAACTGACTGCTTTACAGGCGTTCTGGATATTGTCAATCCGCAAGATTATCGTTTCACTGTGACTGCTCCTGCTGCTAGTGTAGGGCAGACTTGGCAGCTTGTCACCTGGCGATCGCATATAGACGCGCAGATGCAAATCTTAACTGATAAGCAACAGCTGACTGTTTGGGGTCGCATAAATCAAGCTGGTAACTGGTTATTAGTTGAAAAGCTGGCATTATAGACTGTTTCTGTTTTTTTCAGTAAAAAGCACTACTTTTTTTAAAATTTGTCCGGACTTATTCCATAGAAATCAGTAGCAGTAGTTAAGAAAGTTCACAAGGAGATGTCTGTGATGCGTGCTGCTGTTACTTTTTTAATTTCTAGTCTGGTGTTTGGTTCACTAGCTGTTGATTACCAAAAAATAGTCAATCAAAATTCCCTCCTCCCCTCGGCTAATTCGCCAGATATGATTTCACTCAGACCTAAATCTCAGCGTAATCTGCCAGAAGGTGCTAAACCTGTTCGTGGTAGTGGACGGAGGAATTTAATTGAATCCCAAGGGAATAGCCTTGTTAATATGTAGTAATTGCGGTTTAACGCCTGTGTGTGGTAATATCAATATTTATCTTGAACAAACAAATTCAAAAACTGTTCAACCTTTTTAACAAACTCTTTAAGCACAAAAAAACTTTTTAATCTGGCATTACCAGCACCCAGGAATTCGCCACCTGGAATCATAGAATCTCCATTCTTGAAAACAATGTGTAACTGTTGATTTGATTTCAAAATCTCATCCACATTGGTAATTTATATCAAGTCCGCTTAATGACTTACGATATGTCATTGCGAGTGCAACGAAGTGAAACGACGCAATCACCTGAATTGTGGGATTACTTCTCTTCGCTATCGCTACGTTCGTAATGACAAGTATTTAGCCGGACATGATATTATAGGTGATTTACCTAAATTAAAATATATGAACTACCCCTGTATAAAGCCCGTTTCAGCCAGAGGTAGTTCATTAGGAAATCCCTTAATTTGGTTTATGAGCAATAAAATACTTGCTCAGAAAATGGACTTGAATCTCGATATTCTCAAACCCTGCTTTTTCTAAACGTTCTACTAAGTTGTCAGTGGTGTAGTGCTGATAGTAGGGTTCATGAAAAGTACCTGAAAAATTATCCATTACCTCAGCCATATCAGGCGCATCACTCCTCTGAATTGAGTCACAAATAATAAAAGCTCCTCCTGGTTTTGTCACCCGATAACATTCGTCAATTACAGTTTGACGGACTGATGCTGGTAATTCATGGAAAAGGAATACAGAAGTTACAGCATGAAAATAATTATCTAAATAAGGCAACTCTTCCGCATTGGCTTGTACAAGTTGCGGTAATTCTCCGGGAATTTCTGAAAGTAACTGATTTGCTTTCCGTAAATAAGCTGGCGATAAGTCTGTCCCAAATAATGATACTTGCGGTAAAGCTGACCGAATCAACCGAAGAGTGCGTCCAGTTCCACAAGCTACATCTAAAACCCGTATTTGTTTTGCTGTAACAGAATTAAAGGCTGCTAAACTTTGTTTAAGCGGAGCTAGAATTCGCCGACGCATAGGATCAGCTGTTCCGCCAAAGAGAATTTCTACCTGTAAGTCATATAAATTGGCTGACAAATCGCTCAGGTAGCCATTACTTTGGTGATGGAAGTTTTGAACATAATAGCTCGGATAACCCTCTGTGTCTATTTCTGGCGCAAAATCTTGATATTTTTTTTGTTTAATCCGTTCCCAAATCTGAGGTAAGTCTAGCCACATCAGGGGATAGTAAAGGAAAAACTCTTCCCAAGGATTATCAAACAGTAGAGTTTCAGGATACACACCTTGTTGTGCATCCTGCCAGTCTATTTCTAAAAGTTGATTCACTTTTTCGCGCAGTTGGAGTAAAAGCTGCGTGGGAATGGGTTTAATCTTTCGCTGGAGTGTGGGATAAAGTACGTCTCTTAACTGCGTAGCTAATGTTTTATGAGCCAGACTAAAGTAATTTTTACCCTGTTGAAACGTTTGATAGGTGAGTTTAGTCAAAGTGTCAGACATGGCAATGACTTAAGTATTTATTACATTTAGAGGTTAAACTTAATAAATCTTAACAAAAAATTCATCTGCTTTGGGAAAGGTTTCCTCTGAAAACGGGTAATCAGATTAACTTAATATCTCAAATTTTAAGTTTTATTACAAAAACCGCATTTAGTAGTGTATGTTACAGAATTTTTGCTAGATTGATTAATAGAGAGACAAAGATTAATCCAACATATATTTTTAAAACCATCTGGAGGGAGTGTTATGTCTATTCAAGAAAAATCCCGTGCGATTATGATGCGCCAATATCAGCAAATCAAGAATCGTCAACAATCGATGCTGATGCGTGCTGCACAAGAAATCGGTGTTCCGGCGGAAGAAGCATCTCACTACTGGAACCCAATTCAAGGCAAGATTGACCCAACTACCAGAATGATTTACGGTCGTAGCAATGCGGCTATGAGCTAGGCAAAATTCACAAATTTGAGAATTATGTTGCGAAAACCAGAGAAAAAAAGCCACCCCCAAGGGTGGCCGATTTTATCTCTGGAATATGGCAAACAGGTATTAATTAAGCGTCGTAATAGAGGTAAAACTCATAAGGATGAGGACGCAGTTGTAACTGCTTAACCTCATTAGCTAGCTTGTAATCAATCCAGTTTTGGATAAAGTCTTCAGTGAATACGCCTGATTCTGTCAAGAAAGCGTGATCATTCTCCAGTGCTTCCAACGCTAGTTCTAAAGAACCGGGTGTAGAAGGAACTTTCGCCAGTTCTTCTGGAGAGAGTTCATAGATATTTTTATCTAAAGGTTCACCGGGATCGATTTTGTTCTTGATGCCATCGATACCAGCACACAGCATAGCTGCAAATGCCAAGTAGGGGTTAGCAGTTGCGTCTGGACAACGGAACTCTAAACGCTTGGCTTTGGGGTTAGTGCCAGATAATGGGATGCGAACAGAAGCGGAACGATTACCTTGGGAGTAAGCCAAGTTCACAGGAGCTTCATAGCCAGGTACTAAACGCTTGTAAGAGTTGGTGGAAGGGTTGGTGAGTGCTAACAGTGCTGGTGCGTGTTTGAGAATACCACCAATGTAGTGTAATGCCATGTCACTCAAACCAGCATATTTGTCACCGGCAAACAGAGGTTTACCATCTTTCCAAATAGACTGGTGGGTGTGCATCCCAGAACCGTTATCACCAAACACTGGTTTGGGCATGAAGGTAACGGTTCTGCCGTATTTCTTAGCTACGTTTTTGATGACGTATTTGTAGGTCATCAACCAGTCGGCAGCTTCGATTAATTTACCAAAGCGGAAGCCCAACTCACACTGACCACCGGTGGCTACTTCGTGGTGATGCTTTTCAATAGGCACACCTAGTTTTGCCATCGTCAACAGCATTTCTGTCCGCATATCTTGGAAGGTATCTGTGGGCGCGACTGGGAAGTAACCTTCTTTGAAGCGGGGTTTGTAACCGAGGTTGGGGCTTTCTTTTCTACCGGAATTCCAACGGCCTTCAATTGAATCGAGGTGGTAGTATCCCTCGTTGGCAGTTTGGTCATAGCGGACATCATCAAAGATGAAGAATTCAGCTTCAGGGCCAAAGAAGGCGGTGTCACCAAGACCACTAGAAACTAAGTAGTCTACTGCTTTTTGAGCAATAACCCGTGGGCAACGGTTATACCATTCGCCAGTACGAGGTTCTTTGATGCTACAAATGATGCTGAGTGTTGGCTCTGCCATGAATGGGTCGATCCAAGCGGTCTTGGCATCTAACACCATTGTCATGTCTGATTCTTCGATGCCTTTCCAACCCCGAATGCTGGAACCGTCGAAGGGTACACCATCAGAGAATGAACTTTCGTCAATCTGGTCTTGGTAGACGGTGAGGTGCTGCCAAGTGCCGAGGGTATCGACGAATTTCAGATCAATCATCTGGATGTTTTGGTCTTGAATCATTTTCAAGACTTCTTGTGGGGTTGTCATTTTTACTCCTTCTCTGCCAATTTCTTAACGTAAAACCAGAATCTGCCAAAGCATCCTAACCCTACTGAGCGGAACAAAGTTGTGACACACCTGAAATATCGTAAATTCTAAACATTAAAGAATTTTGTAGTCTTTGCTACAGATTGTCTGGATTACAGGTAATATTAACCTTTCTTTCGACATCTGCACAAAACGGGAAAGTTAATCTCAGTGGGGTCAACTTTGGCATAGAATCCTTAAATAATGGATATAGGGTTTTTGTGCCGAACCTACTTTTAATAGCACAAAACTTTACTGGTGCGTAAGTGCAGCCAAATAAATATCAAACCAAGATAGCAATGATTGGGAGAAGAAGGAATGCGTGACGCGGTAACAACTTTAATTAAGAATTATGACGTAACTGGTCGTTATTTTGACCGGAATGCGATTGATAGCTTGACATCTTATTTTGAAAGTGGCACAGCGCGTGTACAAGCGGCGGCGGCAATTAATGCGAATGCGGCTGCTCTTGTGAAGCAAGCTGGTTCTCAGTTGTTTGAGGAATTACCAGAGTTGATTCGTCCTGGTGGGAATGCTTATACAACTCGTCGTTACGCTGCTTGTTTACGAGATATGGATTACTACTTGCGCTACGCTACTTATGCGCTGGTGGCTGGGAATACCAATGTTTTAGATGAGCGTGTGTTGCAAGGTCTACGGGAAACTTACAATTCTCTAGGTGTACCCATTGCGCCTACGGTGCGTGGTGTGCAGATTCTCAAGGATTTGGTGAAGGAACAAGTGGCTGCTGCGGGTGTGAGCAATACTGCTTTTGTGGATGAGCCTTTTGACCACATTACTCGTGAGTTGAGCGAGCAAGATGTGTAGGCTGGTTAAGGCTGTCAAGATGTTTGTTAGATAGTTTAATATAGCGATCGCCTCTTTTCTTGGCTATGTTCAGAAGCGATCGCTTTTTTCGCCATCCTAGCAATTGTAGTGAAATTAACATAAATAAAAACTTATTGATTAAGTGTGTTAGAAGCTTAAGATCAGCAGGAGAGTCAATTTAATTGGTTAAACAGCGACTTGATACTTTATTAGTAGAGTTAAATTTATGTAATTCTCGCGCGTTAGCACAGAGGCTAATTCAAGCGGGGGAAGTGACGGTTAATGAACAGGTGATTGATAAGCCGGGGACAGAAGTTGATGCGGCGGCTCAAATTAAGATTAAGGAGCGATCGCGCTTCGTTTCCCGTGGTGGTGATAAACTCGCTAAGGCTTTAGATTTATTCGCTATTCCCGTCACCGGGCGTGTTTGTTTGGATGGGGGAATCTCTACAGGCGGTTTTACTGACTGTTTACTGCAAGCTGGGGCAAAATTAGTTTACGGTATTGATGTCGGTTACGGTCAAACTGATTGGGGTTTACGAAATAATCCCCTGGTGGTGTTGCGCGAACGTACCAATTTACGGCAACTACAACCAGGGGATTTATATCGGGAAGATGACCCAATTCCTGATTTGGCGGTGGTGGATGTCTCGTTTATTTCCTTAACCAAGATTTTGCCAGCTGTCTGGCGACTCACTCAACCCCCTCGCGAAGCAGTGTTACTGGTCAAACCTCAGTTTGAGGTGGGAAAATCTCGTGTGGGTAAAAAAGGTGTGGTGCGTGACCCGAATGACCAAGCTGATGCGATTTTCCAGGTGTTGCGCGTCGCTGCTGAATTAGGTTGGCGATACAAAGGCTTAACTTGGTCGCCCATTACTGGCCCGGCGGGAAATATCGAATACCTGTTATGGTTAAAAATGGACAGTGAAATCCCACCGCCTGATTTAATTGCAATTCAACAAATGACGTTATTGGCTGCTGCTGATTTTCAAAAGCCTTAAACATCGTAAATCAGACACTCTAATGCTTCTGGATGTAATTCACAGTATTCATCTAAAGAGGTTCTGTATTTGATGGCTTCTGCTTGATGGGATTTTTCGGCTTGTAGTTCTTCTACAATATCCCAAGCGACAGCGCAATTAGGAGAATCTTCGCCAGTTTGCTCACAGGTCATCCGGGCTTCGGCGATCGCTGCTAAAATAGCTTTTTCTAAATCTGTCCCCCCATTGTGGTTAGAGTTAGCACTATTGGGGGTGAAGTTAAATGTTGCTGTCATGATATTTTCGCCTCTGTTTACTGCGATCAAAATGTAATTAGGAGTTTCTACTCCCAGTGTAGAAAGGCTTCCCAAAAGATGCAGTGTGGAACACCGTCCTGATTTTCAACACATCTGATGGGGAATTCCTGCTTTTCTCTGGTCATAAAAACAGGTATAAATACATGGGTAGATTCACTTCTGAGCTAATACCTGCCTTTTCTTTTATGTTGCCCTGAAAATCAGATTTTAGACCAATTATCAGAGGAATTTGATACAAATTGACAAAATATCAATAACAGCAACAATTCAGCAAATATTTTCATATATTTTCAATATTTTATGCCTAATTCTTGTTGCAACCGATACAGAATGGTATTTTGATCAACTTGAGAGAGAATTTCTTGAATAACGGTACTAGCACCGAATTGACCCCAAGTACAGCCTTTTTCTAGATAGACTTGTGCGGCTTTCCCGACAGCATAAGCTCCATAACCAGCAATTCCAGCTTGAGCGATCGCAGTTCCAGTAAAAGCAGTAATATTGATCGGATTATCACCACTGGTTAAGGCGGCTGTACTTTTACCTATTCCTAATAGAAAACCACTACCTAATTCTCCCAATAATAACCCGCCGGAACTCAATAAAATTGTTTTGAAAATTTTCCCGGCTTCATAGCTAGTCATGGGTAAACCATACAATCTTGCTAACGCCCGAATTAAAGCTAAATCCGCGACTGTTCCGCCGAGAATATCGAAAACAGCGATGGGATTTAACCCGACTGCTAAGGCTTTATATTTAGTAAATTGCCAGATGATATCTTCTGCTTCTTGTTCGCGGATATCAAGAGTTTTTTGAGCGATCGCTGCTTCCGCTTCTCTGGCTTGAATGAGTGCATTTAAAGCGAGGAGCGATCGCCCTTCCCGATTCAGTATATTTAAAATAGTTTCTTTGAGTTCGTCTACCTGGGGCGGTGGAGTTTCCCATTCATAAGTTACACTGCCATCAGGCCATTCAACTCTCACTTCCATTGCTGCGGGTTCAGCCGCTACCATGACAATTTCATCAGGTAATAAAGGCTTGGCTTGAGGATTAGCTGCACCTAGTTGTTGTAAATTTTTATAAATAGCTGCCCTGTCTGTATCTGGGTATAGGTCGATTTTATTAAATACTAAAATTAGGGGTTTTTGTGCTTGGCGTAGTTCCAAAAGTGCCTGATATTCTGTGCGGGTAATATCCCCAGACACGACAAACAAGATTAAGTCAGCTTGACGCGCTACATCTTTTGCCATTTGGGCGCGTGACTCCCCTTGAATTTCATCTAATCCGGGGGTGTCGATTAATTCTACTATGACTTTACCGCCTGGTTGCCAGCGCACTGAACGCGGCCATTGAGTTACACCGTTGAGGGGGCCTGTTTGTAAGATTTTGCTTCCTAATAAGGCGTTTAAGACTGCTGATTTTCCACGACTCACTAAGCCAAAGGCGGCTATTCTAATCACGTTGGAGTCGAGTTTGCTGAGGGTAGAGGTTAAGGTTTCTATTTCTGGTTTGACTAAGGCTGCTAATTCTGGGTTTGCTGAGAGTTGTCCAGATTTGCGAAGGTGTCCATACCAAGACAGTGCTTGTCTCAGACTAGCACGGGCGCGGTTGAGGTGGGTTTCTTGCAGGTTACGCACGGAGTTGGGTTGATTCAAGTTTTGAGAAACAAGGGGTTATGTTTCTATTGTGGTATATGAGAGAAGGTGTTGGTGGTTTTTTTTGAAACGCAGAGGGGCGCGGAGGTAAACGCGGAGGAGCGCGGAGTTTTAATGAAACGTCTCTACAAGGTTTGAAATTTGATTTTGTGAATCGTTTACCTGAAATATTGCTGTAATTGATAGTTAATATATACGGACAAATTTGCTCTAGTTAATAATTATAAAATTGAGACGCGAACAGCATCACGCCTCATATTAATTCCGGCTATGAACGATTACCACCAAGTCCGATTTCCTTCTTCGTCTACTCTGGCTTGGCGAATGACATCAGAAATTTCTTCTGCATCTTTGACATGGTGCAGTGCTTTCTTTTCACCATCTGGATATTCGACGACAAAATAAGTCGGGACTGTAATCTGATCGCCTGTGATGTCTGGTACATCTACAGCCACTTGTTTGGCTTTCTCTTCTATTGATTGCGGCTGCTCAGAAATTTTATCTCCTGGGTTGGCTGTTAAGTTTCTTTCTTTAACGTTGGGTTCTTCACGAGAATGCCAATCTTCACTGACTGGTTGTCTAATTTCTTCTGTTTGTTTATTTTGTTTGTCTCCTGCTTTAGTCATGGTGATTTATAAAAATATAGTTTTTGCTTTTACTCTTACAATTTAAAAAATATTCTATTTAATTGTGTCTTTCTCTGGAAAGAGTTATCTATCAAAAATAAAATTACATATCTGAGGTTATATTTAAACTCGTGGTTATGAAATATAACCTCTAACTTTCTATTTATTTCTTTGGTTGAAAAGGTGTATATTTACCACCCAATGCTTCTACAATAGTTCGGGTATTTGACTCCATCATTTTGATGTAGGTATCACCATCACTACCTTTTGCGCCAATGGAATCGGAGTAAAGTTGATTTGCCGGTAATTTCACTCCTGCTTCTTGTGCTACGGTTTTAATTAAGGCTGGGTTAATTGTAGTTTCGGCAAAAATAGCGGGGACACCAATTTTTTTAATGGACTCTACTAATTTCTGTACTGTTTGTGCGCTGGGTTGTTCTTCGGTACTAATTCCGATTAATGTGCCAGCGATCGCTAGTCCGTAAGCTCTGCCATAATATTGGAAAGCGTCGTGTGTTGTCACCAGTTGGCGTTTATCTGCGGGTATCGTTTGAATTTGTTGATTAATCCAGCTATGCAGTTGTTTTAATTCTTGTGTGAGTTGATCTGCATTTTGCGTAAATTTTTCCCTATCTTCCGGTGATAATTTAATTAACTCATCCCGGATAGCATTTACCATTGCGATCGCATTTTCTGCACTACCCCAAACGTGGGGATCTGGAACTACTTCACCTTTTCCTTCTTCCAATTGTAACGGTTTGACAACTTCCCCCACCGCTAATTTTCGCGCCTTCCCTCCAGACGCATTCATTAATTTAATCAGTCCCGGTTCTAAGTTGTAGCCGTTATACAAAATTAAGTCTGCTTCTTCCAACAACTTACTATCTGCGGGGACTGGTTCGTATACATGAGGATCAGCACCGGGTTGCAGTATCCCAGTTAGCTGAATTTCTTCACCCCCAACTTCATCAGCTAAATCAGCAATGATGGTGTTTGTTGCTACTACTTGCGGTTTATCATCCGTCACGTTGGCGGTACTGTTAGAGTTTACTTGAGTACATCCCTGTATCAAAAGTGCCACAAAAACACCGCAGATTGCTTTACCGTAATCTCCCGCTTTTGAGTGAGTGATTGCTGTCATAAACTTGTTATCTTAATTTTCATATTTTTCTCATTTTTTACGATACTATATTTTCATATTCTTTTCATTTTTGTCCCTGTCTCGGAAATGACACCATGAGAACTGCTGATTTTTCTTTAGAAGGTAATTCCCATCTAGTAAGGGTTAATACTGTGACAGCCACAACAAATATTAACATTGCCCATCTAGGGGTACACTACCGGACACAGGAAGCTTTGCGGGATATTAACTGTATTGTCAAACCGGGACGACTGACTGGGATTTTTGGCCCTAACGGTGCGGGGAAAAGTACCTTAATGAAGGCGATGTTAGGTTTAGTTCCCGCTAGTAGTGGGAGAGTGTTGTATCAAGGGAAACTCCTAAACCAGCAATTACAACAAGTGGCTTATGTTCCCCAGCGTAGTCAAATTGACTGGACTTATCCGGCGACAGTGTGGGATGTAGTGATGATGGGGCGAGTAAAAAAGACTGGGTGGTTGCGTAGTTTCTCTAATGTGAGTCGTCAGGTGGCAAAAAGTGCATTAGAGCGAGTAGGGATGATAGAATTAAGCGATCGCTCCATAGGACAATTATCCGGGGGACAGCAACAGCGAGTATTTTTAGCCCGTGCTTTAGCACAGCAAGCCGAAATTTTCTGTTTTGATGAGCCGTTTGTGGGTATAGATCAAAAAACGCAAGCAGTAATTTTTGATGTTTTTCATCAATTAGCGTCAGCTAATAAAATTGTGCTGGTAGTTAACCACGACTTAGGCGAATCTATCAGCCACTTTGATGATTTAATCTTACTCAACCGCGAACTCATCGCCACAGGTTCGAGACAACAGGTACTCACAGAAGAAAATCTGCGTTGTGCTTATGGTGGCAAGGTAATGTACTTCTCTGATGCAGCCTAAATATGTTGGTAGTAAGGACTTTAGTCCTTATTCCCAACCTATCAACCACTAGCAAAACTAGGTTGTACTATATGTCTAACACTTTTACATCATGGCAAGAATTATTTGTACATTTAAAATCCCAAAAATATAAAATTTCCTCAGCCCTAAAAAAATCCATCATTGAACCCAAAAATGAAACTTTACCACCCATCATCCTGCAAAACATCTCAGAAAGTAGCATTACCCTAGCTTATTTAGAAAGCATACAGTCTAGCCAGTTATGGCCAACTCTACCAAAACTAGCCAGTCTGACGCAAACCTTAAATATATCTACTCATTTACCCCTGATTAACAATTCAATTATTACCATTCAAGATTTTCAAACCAGTAATCCAATTTTTTATATTAATATTCCCCAAGTATCCCCAACCGAAGCCGCTACACTATTAGATAGCTTTTCTGAATTACCCAAATTTATCAAAGATATATTTAGTCAACTAGATAGTCTGGAAATTCAACTCAGCAATGACTTGATAAATTTCCACTGCGTGGGAGAAATTGATATTCAGGAAATTGTCAAGCATTTATGTTCTGACTTAGCTTTAAAAAAAGTCAAGGCGGCTATTGGTGCTTTTATAGTTGCTAATCCTACCATCAATATTCAGGTATTGGGAAATCAAAGTATTTCCTATCAAGTTATCATTCCCGAACTGAATCCAGAATATCTTACTACTTTATTCAACAATTTGGCAGGAATTAACTTACCTGATGGGCTGAAATCAAAACTAGAGTCTTTAGAACAGGTAGGTTTAATTTTATCGCCGACAGGAATTTACTTAAACATTGCCAATGATTTGCAGCTAAAATTAGAAGATATCTTTAGTATTGATGCTGCTGTTCCCTACATGGAAACCGCCATTAATGGCATGATTAGCGGCATTTTTGGCAATCCTGAACTAACCATATCTGCCCCAAAATTGGGAATTATTAAAAATAAGCGAGGTGTGGATATTAGTTTTAAAGGAATACTTAATAACCAAAATTTGGCGTTGACATTTGGCAACCAAACTACATTACATTATCAATTGCCTAGCGATATTGATTTTAGTTCCTTAACAAATGAAATTCCTGTAATTCAGGATTTGCAGTTAACCAATGCCGAATTAATTATAACTAACATTGGCTATGCTTACAAGCATGAAAAATTAGGTCGGATTAATTTCTGCCGAGGGTTCAACTTTATCGGAGATATTAATTTTACCCAACTCAATACTAATTTCGGCGATTTTATTCAAAATAAATTAGATGTTGGTTGTTTAGGAGTGCTGATTAGCTTTGATCCTGGTGGCTTTGTCAGTTTAACTGGTAATATTCAAGGCAATGTTCAGCTATTTTCTATTGACAGATTTAATGCTACTTTTAGCAATCTGCTGATTGGGTTAGATGTTGGGGTTGATTTAGAACCCAGTTTTGGATTAACTGGAAATTTGGCGGTTCAAGGTTACGACCCTACACAAGATGATGAACCTACGTTATACCTCTGTGGTAAACTTTCTCTCGAACCCGAATCTTTAACCGGATTATTCTCTCAACAAGGCGAAAACTCTTGGTATAATCCCTATGGGTTGGTAGGAACTGAACTGCGTAATGTTGGTTTTCAGGGAGGAGGAACTTATTTACCTCCTTATTTTGATAACTTTGGCTTTATTGGGGATTTGAGATGGGAAAAAATAGACCTTGCAGTTGCATTCTTGATAGATACTAACGACCCGGAAAAATTAGCGTTTATTTTAACAACTAATCAGCCAATTAATTTAATAGATTTATGGCAAGGGCCAGTTTCAGGTTTTGTACTTAAACAAGCCAATTCCTCAATTGATGTAGTTAACAAAGCATTAGATTTTTTAAATAATTTTCTCGACTTAAATATCACATCCGTTGATAGCGATGATAACGGAGAACTCAACCCTTTAATTAAATTTGTTCCTTTCTCAACGACAATTGCCGGTCAACCTGTATCAGAAGGTTTAGAAATTAATGGTAAGATGACCGCTTGGGGACATGAAGCCATCTTAATTCTTCAAAGTGATAAAACTTTTCGGAAAATTGAAGGTTCGTTAAAAGTTCCAGAGATTGATTTAGGATTTTTGAAAATTACCGGAACAGATGACGATAGTTTAGATTTAGCCTTGAAGGTAACACCTGATGACCAGTATCTCACGGGTGATGGTTATGTTGAGATTTTCGACAATCAAGTTGCTAATGTAGAATTTCAAATTACCCCGACTAATGCTATATTCAAAGACTTTGACTTGAGTTTAGCTAATCTCTTAACTATTGATGTTGATGACCTGAGTATAGAACATCAATCAGGAATTGGTAGTGGTTCAGGAACAATTTCCGTTTTGGGAAATACCTTAGTAGGTATTACCTTTGATGTGACTAGCAATAGTGTGACGCTAAAGAATACTAAGCTGAATTTAGCTGGTTTCCTCACCGTTGAGGTTGATTTACTCACAGTAAATTTAAAAAATCAAAGTGCGACGGGAACAGCTAATATTACTGCTTTTAATCAATCTTTGGGTAAGGGGATATTATCATTTAACCCTGAGAGTGTCACCATTGATCATGCTTCTCTTAGTTTAGGGAATGTGATGAAATTGAATGTTCCGAATTTCCATCTTGACTTGACGCATCAAAAGCTTTTGGGTTTAGGCGATATTACCCTCTTAGGTAAAGAATTTACTTCGTTAAGTATCAACCTTGATGAAAGTGGTTTTCAAGCTAGCAGTAATTTCAATTTTGGCATTGTAGCTTTCAATGGTGCTACAGTCACTCTCACCACAGGGGATAATGGTAATATCAATAATTCTGCCAGTATAGAGGGTAATCTTAAGTTTTTAGGTTACGATTTCGCTGATATCAATGCCAGTGTCAATAGTAATCAATTAACTGCGTCTGGCTGCTTCAATTTTGGAGGTATTTTTATCCTCAAAGGCGCGAAAAACCAGAAAAATGCCAAGATAACGCTGAACAAAGCCGAGAATGGATTATACAATGCTGTGAGGATTTCGGGTAGTTGTTATCTGTTAGGTAACGAGTTAAGCTCAATTAATGTCTACAATAAAAGAGCGATTTTAAAAGTTTTAGGAATAAAGTTAAAAAGTCGCAAAACGTCAGATAACAAGATGTAATTTAATTTAATCTAATTTAATTTTGTGCCGATAATTGACTGCTTTCCATCTTGGATGATGAATGTAGAACTATCAATTTTGACAACTTGATAACTTTCGCAGACAAACAGAGAAATGAAACTTGCTACTATATCTGCCACAGAAACTTTAAATAATACTGATAAATGTAAATTTAGCATGGACTTTGGCAGATTTTTGACAATTAAACACAACTTGCTCTCATTGACGTGCCAGACACCAGTAAATTTATGACCTGTTATATATTCTTTTGGTTTAGATAACAAAAATGTTTGGATTCTGGTTTGTTCATAGGTCATATCCTGTCTAAATTCTAGGAAAATTTTTTCGCTATCTGTGTCAAAACGCCATTTTCCCAAAAGTAGCTTCTCTATTTCAGTATCGGACAACAAATTTATGTTATTCATTGGTTCTACTGTTGTTTGTTATTGAGAAATATAGCAATCAGTTAGAATTAAACGCAGATGGACGCAGATGGACGCAGATAAATTGGTAAGTTATTAGATGAGAAAACGCTATATACAATTACAGCATTTGTGGGCTAATTAGACTATACTTTAGAGACGTTGCATGACTGTAGAGACGTTGCATGCAACGTCTCTACAAGGTTTTGAAAGTTGATTTTGTGGTTCATTTAGCTGAAAGTCCCTGTAACTCATGAGCAATTTTCATTACAAATTTTGGCACGAGTAAAAAATAAGTGCATCTGCCAAATTAACCAAGAACCAACTCGCCATGCACCCATTGATAAGGGTTCGGCTGATGAATTGGGGTATAATTCAAAAATATCTTCGTCATAGTGTAACCATTTGACGGGTAGGTGTCCTATGGGTGTTTGAGGGGACAAATTAAAAGTTAGTTGGTCATATTCTAACCATTTTCCCTGTTGTCGCCAACCCAGGCGATCGCCTAATTTCTTGTCTGTTTCATAATCTACTTGTCCCCCCATTTCTTCCCAGATACTTTGCTGAACACTAAACCCGAAACAACCATGACTGTATTGTTTCCACAGTTGATCAATGGTATGGAATGCTTGACAAGAAAAATTTAGAATATCTTCCTGATAAACTTCATTCCAATAACTCTTTCCCATCACCTGTAACATTAATCTAGCCGTTTCAATATCCGCTTCTTGCCATTCAGACTGTGCAAGCAGGTTTTGCAGGAGACTATAATCTATCTGGTGGCTGGTTTTTATTTCTTTTTTAAACTTAATCTCATCATTACTTAATTCTACTAATTTTGTTTGTTCCAATGGGCGCGGTGAGTCTTCCCTCACTAAATCTTCCCATTTCTTATTCCCCAGTTCATCCACAACGGGAGAATGGGGAGAAACAACATCTGTCTCTGCTATCCCTAATATTTTTCTTTGATCAACCAGTTGAGTAGACATATAATTAGATATTAAGTAAATCGCTCTATCTAACGTCATGCCGTCATTGATCAAATCAAAATTATCAACAGATAAATCTAATAATTGTGACTGTAAGAAAGCATCGTTTAATCTCTCTCTTTTCTCATAACTAGCCACTAATAAATCAAGTAATTCTTCTGAAGTTGTGTTAGTGTCAGCTAACGGTAATAAATTCGCCTGCGAATTTAAACTACTATTGGCTAAATTTTGAATTTCTCCAACAGTTGCGTAAAAATTAGCATCGATTTTGACGACTTCATCGATTAAGGATTGAAAAGGATTAAAGTAATCTTGTAAATAATTTTCTAAATTGAGTGCAGTCTCGGCTATTTTGGCGATTTCTTGCCTGATTTTCGTCGCTTTTATTTGATATTCATAAATTTCTTGATATACATCTAAATCTTTAACGATTCTCTGAATACTTTGTTTTTGAATTTTTGTGTCTTCCGCTAAATTTTTAATTCCTGCACTCAGCAATTTTACTTTTTCTAACATTAACAAGTTAGTTTGACTTAAAAGTAAAATTGATTTGATGTTTTCTTGTTGTTCCCGTTGTAATTTTTCAATAATTTGCGGATTATGCTGATTTTTTATTTCTAGTTTGTTTCGTTCTGCGTTAATTTTTTTAATTTCTAGATATTTTTGGGTAAACAAATTTTTCCAGTTATCTGTAAATTGTAATAAAAAATCTTGATAACTAGCTGTATAATTTTCTAAAAAATCAATTATTTGGGTATAATCTCTGACTAAAAATTTGATTTCCGCAAAAATTTGTCCTTGACTAATTTCTTGTTTTCGTCTAATTAGTCCCCAAAGATAGGAATGATATTTAATTCCTTCTTTAATTAGTATTTGACATTCTATAATTCTTTTTTGAACTTTTTTTAATTTGCGATTTTTTACAATGGGTAATTTATAAGTTATTTCATAAATCTTAACATTTTCATAATTAAGAAGTTGTCTTTGCTTTCTAGTTAGCATCACCCTGATTTTAAAAAGTATGAGTAGCCGCTAAATTATTGCTCATTTCTCCACCTTGAGATTGTTGTTATAGGTTTAAGTCAACCTATGGTTAGTAGGTATCAAAACATAATTATTGAACGGTCACTGTTTTGCTTAATTTCCATATCAACATATTACCCCGTGATGCTATCATTTGCATTCCAATTTTTTCTAGTACCCGCTTTGAGCCTATATTATCTACATCGCATCCAGCCGTCACGCTTTGCACAATTGGTTGACAAAATGCCCAATCTACTATCGCTTTTGTGGCTTCAGTTGCGTATCCCTGTTGTCGATATGATGGGGCGATGTAATAGCCAATTTCTAATGCACCTGTGGGTGAACCTGTAGAATCTGGGATAATTTTCACCATAACGTGACCAATGAGCGTATTTTCGGCTTGATGAATGACTAAATTTCCCCAGCCCCATGCAGCTTGTAACGGATTTTTGCATAGTATATCTACAAGTTCTGGCAAAGCATGAAGAAACTCTTCATCTTGCCAATTGGGTAAAACTTTTACCCCTAGAACTGATGCTAATTCAGCATTACCTGTAATTGCAGTTTGGATTATTTCCAGCTTCAAGGGTAATAAATTTAATCTTGTGGTGACAATATTATCCATGTTTTTGGGTTCCTAATTTGCATTGCCAAATTCTCAATAGCTGTTATTCTTTCAGCCACTTTAATACTTTTGGGTCTTTGTTATATCTGTAGGTCATGCCATCCTTTGTAGTGATAGGCTTTCCTAAGCTAGCCCTGCTTCTAACTGTGGACAGGGAATAGTCGGTTAATGACTGTATTTCTTTATGAGAAAGCCCGACAATTGTGGCTATTGTTGCTGATGTTTGTGGGATGATTTCGAGTTCTTTTTTAGGGTAAGTATCTATGGTGATTTGAGGGTTTTCATTTACATTAATAACGATGGCTTTTTGTCGTCGATAATCTTCCACCGGGAGGAGTCGCCACTGTGAATTTTCTGAAAGTTCTAATACCCATTGATGATAATTAAACAAACTTTCTCGATGTCCAACGCTAATATAAGTTGTTTGCGTTGCTTGTAATTGTTGATATAAATTACCTTCGTTATTTAAATCTAAAGCACTGGTGGCTTCATCTAATATGGTGAAGCTAGGACGACTAATTAAGAGGCGTGCAAAAGCTAGACGTTGTTGTTCTCCCAAGGACAGGATATTTTCCCAACGCACTTCTGTATCTAAGCCTTCTACACGGGTGAGTAAGTTTTGTAGATTTACTTGTTGTAGAATGTCTTCCAGTTCGCGATCGCTCATTTTCCGGTCAGTATGCGGATAAAGTAACTGTTCGCGCAAAGTCCCCAAAATGATATAAGGACGTTGGGGTAAAAATAACATTTCTTCTAGGGGCGGTCTGACCAACTTACCACTGCCCGCATTCCACAAACCAGCGATCGCCCGCAGCAGAGAACTTTTACCTCGACCACTCGGCCCGACTATCAATAACCCTTGTCCCGCTTCCACCGACACTGATAAATCTTCTACAATCAGCTTTTCATAATTTGGTGTTTGTACCGTCACACCCTCAAAAGCTAAATGCTTGTCTTCGATGAATTGAATAGTGCTGACATTCTCTGGTTGTTTAATCACCTCTGCTAAAGCATCTGAAAATTCCGCCAACCGTTCAACATAACTAGAAAACCGCCCTAAAGCCCCAAATTCAGTGATTAATTGTCCCAGAGCATTAGAAAACATCATACAAGCTAAACTTGCTTGGCTAATTTCGCCATAATCAATTTTATCTTGAATAAATAACGGTGTGAGGATGAACATCGAAAACACACCAATAGCAGACTGATAAGCTCGGTTAAAAATATCCTGTCCTCTCTCCCAACTCAGTCTGCGTTCCGCATTCTTGATCACATTATCAAATCGGCGTTGAATTATATTTAATTCTTCCGCTTCTCCCTGAAAAAAAGCTATCGATTCCGCGTGATTTCTCACATGAGTCAGACAATAATTGAAATCAGCTTTAAATTCCAGTGCTTCTTGATTAATCTTATTCAGTTTTTGTGTCAAATAAACAGCAGCTATATTCCCTACAATTGTATAAATAATTAGATATATTGTAATTTGTGGCGAAATAGTCCATAGAATCCCTAAAAAAGCTACCATTTCCAGCACTTTTTCGTAAAAAACCGTTGAAAAGTTTAAGGCGTTGCTGGTAATTGGTTCTATCTCTTGGGCTAGTCGTTGATCTGGATTATTAATATTAGATTGAAAATTTATTTTATAATAAGCTCGATAGCTCAAATATTTTTCTACAGTGTAATTATTTAGCCAAATATACCAATCGAGAGAAATTCTTTTTCTTAAATATTTGGAAATTCCTACCGATAAAACTGTCACTACCAGAGCCAAGCAAGAAACCCACAAAGTATTCAGATATTTAGTCAGGTCTCTCTCTTCAATAATGATATCCAGTACATAGCGATTCCAGAAGCTATTTAACGCGCTTATCGCTACAACTGCTGTAATGGACAATATTAAAAGAGCGAGCATTCCCCACGAGCGAATTACCTCTGCAAATGCTCGTCCGCTTATATCTGTGGGATACCAATAAGGTTGAGCGACTACCTTTATATCCTCCCAAAATTGCGTAAATACTGCAACTGGGTTCTTTGTGCTTTGATCACTAACAACTGGAGTTGACATTTTCTAGATATATAGTCGTTTTTAAAAAAGTGAAAATTATCAAATTGGCATGATGGCCTTTGAGACTACAATCAGACTCAGAGGCCATTTTTTCGCTTATTAAAATTTTTGGGTGCGATATATCGCTAAAGTCATCACACTCGACCTAGAATATCATCGAATGTCACCGTGTGATTATTCCTCTTCCACAATTTCAATAGTTTTTGGTGGCTGAACTTCTTCAGGCTCGGTGTTGATTTCTGGACTTAGTTGATCTTTCAATTTGGCTTTTAGCTCATCCGTAATCGGTAAATCTTTAATTTCTTTGAGCAGATAGCGCACAGATTCGGTTTTGCTCCGTTCTGCATAGATGTTCAAAAGAATAGCTTCAATTCCATATCCGGCTATCACATCCCCCACAGAGGCTATTAAACCAAGCACGCCTAAACCTCCTATCAAACCAAAGGGGCCGCCTAAACCCGTCAGAGCAGCTACAACGGCGGCGGAACTACCTATTCCTCCTGATGCAGCCGTGACAATCACCAGCAGTATACCAGGAAGACCTAAACCAGCAAGTTTTTTAACGATTTCGTCCATTTGAGTTACCTAAAATCCTGACATTATTTGGTTAAACATCACTAAAAACTACTAATACCAACTCTTCATTCTTCATACTTAATTCTTAATCAAGAAATTAAGATTAGCTTGAGGTTTTCCGGTTGCTATCTCTTGCTAATGTGAGGAATGGGTATCAAAGTCGCTCTCATATTTAGCTAGTCAGCAGACTACACAATTCATCGATTTCCTGACTTCTTTCGACAATCAATCTATTGGTGATTGCTTGCAACTGACGTATATTTTCAGGTCTGGGGTTATCTATTGCTTCCAGTTCCCCATTTAAGAATGTTTGAAACCGATAATAAGACTTTGTAGCGGCTGTATTTCCAGTCTCAAACAGTCTTTCTAATTCTCCGGCTACTACTTCACTACCACCATCCAGTACCATATTTAAAAGTGGGTTCGCCCATTGCAAAAGTCCCCAATTTTGCACTTCTTTATAAGGATAGACAGTCGTTAGTGAACCCGTACCTAAAGACAGTAAGAAGATATCTTCAGTATTAAGAGTTTGTTGGTTTTCTTGTCTACTAATTTGCGCCTCTAACATAGCTAAATGGGCTGGATTATTCGCAATTAATCCACCATCAACTAAAGTATAAAAGCCGTTGGTATTATGGGAAGTAGGAATCCGATGGGGAGCAAAATAAGTAGGAGTAGCACTCGTTGCTAAAGCCGCATCTGTGACTGTAAAACTTAAACATAACTTGCGAAACTTGCGCGATTCAGTCTGTTGTTTTTCAGCTTTATTCGTAAAAAATACCGGAATTCGCTGCTCTATATCGTAGCTAGGGACAAAAACTTCTTTGAGGTTCTTTTCTAGAGGAGTGTCACCAAAATATTTCTGTAAAATTTCCTCTCGTCCCTCAGAAGAATATTTTGGTTGGGCAAATATATCTTCTATCTGACCGAGAACTTTTTCAAAAAATGGTTCGTAAAATATTTCCGCACCATATTCAGTAAATATTTGCAGCAAATCCTCTGCACTGTATTCAGCAACTATCGGACTATCAGGTTCATCTAAATTTAATTTCGGTTTAGTTAGTCCCAGTGCAAGAATTCCTCCACTAGAAGTCCCAGCAATTAAATCGAATAAACTAAAAATTGGCTTTTGTGTGCGCTTTTCTATTTCTGCTAGGATAATTGCCGGGATAATACCACGAATACCGCCGCCATCAATGGCAAGTATTTTATATTTAGTATTGGCTGTTGTGTTCATAGTTGTTGGTAATTCCTCTTGTTCTAATGTTTGTGGTTCTGCTGGGAGAATATTCAGTGAAATTTCACTTTGGCTAATTACTTCTGTTGTAATTTCTTCATTTGGCTGGATGTCTTCAATAGTTGTTGGTAATTCTTGTTGTTCTGATGTCTGTGGTTCTGGTGGTTGCATTTGATTCGCGGATGGTGAAATATTCACAAATGGAATATTTGCTAAATCCCAAGTGGGATTACCACGCAAATTTCCCTTATAACTATTTCCCGTCTGGTTTTTAACAGTTTTTCCTTCCCCTTCGTCTAATTTCCAGTAAGCAACTAATCCTGATTCATTCCCAACTATCAACCCAGCGCGATGCGTTTGGATTTCCGTCTGACTACAGGGATAATTCCAAACACTAATATGAGCCAATTGTCCCGCGAAAAATATTTTATTGTGTAACGTTCCGCCCAGGGTGACTGCACTGGTGGCTTTATTTAAAGCCGAACCTGTAAAAGTCCCTGTGTATTCATGGTCATCTAAATATATGGTCAATTGACCTTGATTAAAAATAATAGCGAAAAAGTGCCATTCTTTAACAGTTAATTCTCTATTCCCAAAGGTTTTAATAAATTTTTGATGAGTCTCATCAATGTAAACATCTAGATTTCCTGCTTCACTGATGCCAAACTCAAAATTATCACTAAATTGGTCTGAAGCACAGGCAAAAAATACATTGCGTGTTCCATAAGTAGTGGCTTGATTTGTGAGTTGATCAGGTTTTACCCATCCTGAAATTGTAAAGGCTGAACTTCCCTGAGCAAAAACACCTCCAATATCATTTTTACCAAAATTTATATAATCATCCTGACCATCAAATGTCAAAACTGATTGGGTATATACCTTGTTTGTCACAACATTTTTATCTCCAAATCGCTGCTTGACAAGAATGAGAAAGGACTAAAGTCCTTACTACGAACTTTTTCTGATTTCAGTAGGGGTTGTAGACAGGGTGGCGGCTACTCTCATCTATTGGAAGTTACGCAACTGGCACATTGGTAGGGTGCGTCAGATGGCAAACATAAGTTGATTGGCAGGATTGATGCTGGCTGATGCACCCGACATATAGATATTTAGTGTGATACTTGCGTAAGTCCTATCTATTGGAAGTGACTGCCAAGGAGTTGACTGTGAATTGATTCTGATTTTTATTAGTGAGCAACATTTCTGCGATCGCCTGTGAAATCGGATAATATGGTGAATACACCTCCATCCAGAAAAATTCGCCTACTGGGTTAATCTCAAGGAAGATATGGCGACCATCGGGAGTGACAATAATATCAATCGCCCCATAATTTAAGCCAAACCGCGCCATCAGTTGCAGCAGCTTTGTCTCTACATCGTTGGGCAAACTGTAGGGTTGCCAATTCTTCACTAAGTTTCTCCCCTCTTTGCGCCAATCAAACGTAGATCCTGCCAACTGTTGAGAATCTACTGCGGCTGTAAATACCTGCTTGCCAACAATAGTTGTCCGCAATTCCAACGCCTTGGGTATGTTTTCTTGAAACGTCATTGGACAAAAACGCAGTCCTTCCATATTTGCCAAATCATCATCTGTAACTGGCGTGGTGAAGACAACATTCTCTCGTCCCCCCTCGTCAAAAATGGCAAAGGAAGACAGCATTTTTGTAACTATACCTACCTCTTGACATTCTTGGGCAAATCGCTTGACTGCTTCTGGATTGTTGGAAGTCAAAGTACGAGGGGTAATCAGTCCGATTTCTTTCGCTACTTGCAACTGTAGTTGTTTATTATTAGCTACATCCACATTTGACATTCTGTCGAAGTGGAAAGCTTTCAAGCTAGCAATCATTCCCCTGACACTGGCGCGACATTCGTTAATTGATGCGTCTCTAAATTGCTTATCCATTGATTGGGGGATTTGATGCCCATAGCGCATTCGGCGATACCAAACTGAGGTTACTTCACTCAAATCTAGTTGCTGATTACCATCAGTAATAATTATCTGTTCCCTATCGCCGTAGTAAATATCTAGTTTTACTTCGGTGGGATATCTGTCTGTGTCAAAACGAAAAGCTTTTTCGCCTCTCGCCTTGATTGCTTCCATGACTAGAGGAATGCTTTCGTTATCTTTGCTAAAAGTAAGTATTAAAACTGTCATGATGATCTGTTGTGTAATAAATCTGATTTAAGTAAGATGTGTTAGAAGATGTTTGTAAAGTTAGCTGGAATGGGTGCATAAGTAGAAGCTAAGTATGGTAAGTTTCTACAATTGATCGGGGAGCAAGTGCGTTATTGTTCTGTTTGCAGTAGAGTATCTGCGATCGCACTCGCTATCGGTAAGTCCAAATCTCTCTCCAACATTCCCCACTCACCTACAGGGTTAACTTCCAAAAACACATACTCCCCTGATGGTGTGACGATGAAATCTAATGCGCCAAATGTCAGCCCAAACCTAGTCATAAACACTTGCAGACGACGCAGCAGTTGCTCAGGTAGCTCATGATGTTGCCATGCACCCACCTCAACACCCGGTTTACGCCAATCAGCTTTTGCACCTGCATAAACATTGGCATCTAGCGCACCTACAAACGCTTTACCATTTACATACACCACCCGTAATTCCAACTGCTTAGGAATTTGCTCTTGAAACACCATTGGACAGTAACGCAAAGACTCAGCATCTTGCAAGTCTTCCTCCTTGACGGTGCTGGTGTACATAAAAAAAGAAGAGGTGGCTTGCATACTGTGGGAAAGAGCAGTTAATAACTTGCTCACCATCTTGCCGTTGACTTGGTGGAAAAACTCCCTTGCTGCTTCTGCTTTGTTGGTGACAAGAGTCCGAGGAGTGATAAAACCAACCTCCGCAGCTACCCGCAGTTGGCGCAATTTATCTTGTGCCGCATTTATCCGCTCTAAATGATCTATCCAACGAGCTTCTCTGAGACTATCCCAAAAACCTGCCAAAGTCGCTTTTGATTCTCTCAGACAAGCTTCGCGGAACTGAGGAGCTAATTTTTCACTCAGTTGTGGCTCCCATATCCGTCGCAGCCAGACAGCTTGCACCTGTTCTGTACTGATAGACTGGTCGCCATATTCGATAGTGTGATAAGTTTTAGTTTGCTCAAAATGTGCTGTTAATTGCACTTCTAGGGGAAACTTATCAGTGTCAAGGCGAAATGGTTGCGCCCCTTTTTTTAATACGGCTTCTGCAACTTTATCTATCGTGAAAAAATCACCACTATGAGTGATTAATAAAACAACATTACGCGATAGGTGCATGATAAATTTTCTTTTTTGAATTGTAGAAATAGACGTTAGTAACTAAGTAAGTCAGTAAGAATACATAAATCTACGGGTTTTACAATGTCAAATTCTTGTGATTATGTTCGTATTAAGTCGCCCTAGCCCTAAGACAAGGACTAAAGTCCTTACTACAAACGTGAAATTATTTACACCAACTTACTTAGCCAAACATCAATTTGGATAACGTCTTTTACTAATGACTGATGACAATTATTAGCCATCAGTCAACACAAACAGATTTAATAATTGCTAATTTTTATTTACGAATCTTCCCAATCAGAAGGCCACTTTAAAGTCCAGATTGGTGGGGGAACTGGCTCTGGCTCTGGTGTTTGTGGTGGTTCTTCTTCCACCAAGAAGCGTGCGAAAAATGGCACTGCTTGCATATCTAATCCTCTTATTTTATTGCTAGACATGGTATCATGTATGAATATTGGTTGATCGTTAGGAGTAGCTTTCAGTTAGTTGATAACTGAAAACTACTTCTTTAATTCCGATGCAAGTAAAATCTCAAGTCTCTACAGTTGAGAATTAAGTGCATCTATGGCTACAACAAGCCACCTACATCAACAAACAGTATGACCAATACTGCTTGCATTCCGATGCAGTTGGCTCGAATTTAGAAATCTTCAAAATCAGAAGGATACTTTAGAGTATAGCGTGGGGTATTGTCTGCCTGAGATGCTTGTTCTTCTAGGAAGCGAGCAAAAAATGGTACTGCTGGGGTTTCCGATGCTTTCACTGTGTTGTTAGACATTGTATTTCCTCCAGGGAAATTTGCCTGTGCAATATACTTATAGCATCAATCAAAAAAGCACACAAGTCCTGTAAAAATAGTTAATATACCTACAAAAACCAAGATATTTAGAAATTTTTATATAATTAATAAGCTGAAGAAAGTTAAGAAGGTTAAGAAGGTTAAGAAGGTTAAGAATATTAAGAAAAAGGTAAATTAATTATCTATCTATTACCTTTTGGAATAAAATTTATCCTCCCTATTGAACTTACATCAAGCTTGGGGGCGGGTTCGCTGACATAATCATTATTAATTGATGATATTTTTAAATTTACCTCTGCATGACGGCGATTAAAGTCAGGTTTGCCATGCTGAAACTTCCCGCAAACCCTGATTTTTACGTCATCAGCCTTGCCCACCCTAGGATGATTCAGAACCGTGCAAGTTATCAGAAAATCAACCCAATCAGTAAAATCATCTCTAGATCAAAATTGCTGGAGTTAACAGACAGGGTGGTTAATTATTGACTGATCATAACATTGAGCCAACACCCAAAAAATTTGGGCTAAAAATGCTTGATTTTTCCTAGATGATAACGTTAATATCTACGAAAAACTTGCAGAGTTTAGTTTACAAGTAGTATTATTTGTAGTTCTCCAACAGGGAACTAGAAATTTCTATTGCTTGTACAGTTGGCTAGGCTTAAATAGATATGAAATGGGGTCATAATGTTGCATTAAAACTCTTTTGTGGGATAAGCTCTCTAGCCCGTCCGGTGCAGGCTAGAAGCCCGCACCACAAGAACTAGATTTTTGCACTACTTTAGCCTTGCCACCCTAGTAGGGTGGGCAATGCTCCTCACGCAAAAATCAAAGTTTGAGCAAATTAAGAGCATTGCCCACCATAATAATGTAATTGCAACTATTTCATCGGCGATAGTTCAGCAGACTGAACAACCTGTAGCTGATAGCTCTCGAAAGGTACCTTTTCCTGGGAAGATTCGGCTGGGGGTGAACTTTGCGGCTGATACAGAACCAGTTCATAATGGAGTCGATTACCTTGTCGCTGACATTGTGTACTGAGTAAGAGATTATTGACTCGGAATTGACTGTAGAGTTTGTCCCCGAACCACCAAGCATCAATCAGAGTTCCATCCTTCTCGTCAATGATAAAGTGTCCATTCTGCTGATCCTTAACCACTAACTCATAATCACGTACCAGCTTTTTATCCCCTACTCCGTAAGTGGTTTGCCAAGTGTAGCGCATGGGATTGTTAGAGATAGGCTGAATGCGGAGTGTCATTGGCACTTTTTGATACCGCCCATTTACAGAGCGGTCTAACATTGTGCCACGCCATGTCCCTCGCCAGTTTTCAGGAAAGGTGCTAGTTGAAGATGCAGCACTTTGGATTGTGATCATACTAAAAAGTATCATACAAGACACTAATAACCCGACGAGAAGGGTTAGCTTCAGGATTGAAAGCAAATTTTCCATCTTGCTGGAATGATTCCCAGCAGTAAAACTGTTGAAATGCCTGTTTTTCAACCTTGCATACAGAAACTTTAGATTGGCAAATGTGCCAGTTTTTGTCTTTCTTTCCCTAACCACCGCTCTCACCACTATTAATAAACAACCCCTATCATTCTTACATCAGCCCTATTGCATAGTTTGTTGCCGTGAGGGGGATGAGGAAGCAGGGGAGCAGGGGGGAGAAACTAATGACTAATGACTAATGACTAATGACTAATAACTTTGCAATTAAAGCTACTATTTGAATTAGGTCAAAAGTTGATAGGATGGGAATTCTGGCTTTTGATGTTTGCCTAGTTGTATAGTTTGTAACTCAAGAATATATCTATGTTAGATGCTCTGATTGAGCCTTTACAATATGGCTTTATGCAGCGATCGCTCGTGATTGCGATTTTGGTAGGTTTATTATGTGCGGTTGTCGGTAGTTACTTGATGGTGCAACGATTAGCACTGTTGGGTGATGCTATTAGCCACTCAGTTTTACCGGGACTAGCGATCGCTTTTATGTTGGGTGGTAATATTTTTATTGGTGCATTCATTGCCGGGGTGTTTAGTACCGTAACTATCACCTGGATTAGAACGCGATCGCCTATCAAAGAAGATGCTGCAATGGGCATAGTTTTTTCTGCCTTCTTTGCCCTAGGAATTACCTTAATTACGATTATTCAAAAAGATAATAAAATCGACCTCAATCATTTTCTCTTCGGCAATATTCTCGGCGTTACTGGTGACGAAGTACGTGATACAGCCATCATTGCCGCTATTGTTTTGCTGGTGATTATTTTACTCTATAAAGAGCTATTATTCTACACCTTTGACCCCTTGGGCGCACAAGCAGCAGGTTTACCAATCAATCGCCTCAACTTTGGCTTAATGCTCTTAATTTCCTTAACCATTGTCGCCAGTATGAAAGCTGTAGGAGTGATTTTAGTGCTATCATTATTAATTACACCAGGAGCAACTGCATACTTATTAGTTAAACGTTTACATGAAGTAATGATATTAGGAGCGGTGATTGGTGTAATTTCTAGTATTAGCGGTATGTATCTCAGCTACTTTTATAATTTACCTTCTGGCCCAGCAATTGTCTTAGTAGTGTCAGGATTATTTCTCTTAGCATTATTATTTAGTCCTAAACATGGGGTATTAATCCCAACTGTCAATCAAAAAGATTATTGATTATCTCGATGTTGACACTCTACCCGGCTAGAAAAAAATTTTTGTAGGGTGGGCATTGCTTGAAACTTACTCAAAACCTGAGTTTTTTGTGGTTCACAATGCCCACCTGAAGCTGAATAAATATCAAGAATTAGACAACTGACATATCAGTAGGGTGTGTCAGATAGCAAAAACATATTTATTGACAGCATTTAATCAGTCTGACGCACCCTACAAGACATATTTCATTATCACACTTGCGTAAGTGCTAACTATGACAAAACTGCTGGTTCTTGAGTCAGGATAAACTGTTTAATAGCCGAGCTTTTCTCCTCAACAAATTTTGATGTTGCATCGAGTAAATTTTGAATATTCTCCGCACTTGCATCATCCATGTCTTCGTTAATCTTCTTGTTAATAAATCTATTTTTTTGTTCTTCCTGAGAAAGTAGTTGGCGAGGAGAAAATGGAGTGCTTCTTTGACCAAATCTTTCATTTAATGCAAATTGAAGACGTAAATAACCGCCTGGATTAGCTGACTGAATAATCTGACCGCAGACATCAGTAGCCAACTGAATTTGACCTCCCATAAATACATCGGGAATATGTACTCCCCACTCAGCCGTACCCCAGTTGTTAGTTTCTTTGTATTCCAAGGGTTGGGTAGTAGCACCCGTGCCAATAGACAGGATAGAAATGTCTGAAATGCTTTTCTTCCTTACACCAGTAACGTGACTCAGAGCCGCCAAAGCTGGACAGTTGGCACTTAAACCACCATCGACATGAGGAAATCTCCACTCGGAACGACGAGAGTCATGGGGATCTGTCCATTTGAATTCATAGGGGGGGAAGAAAGTAGGAGCAGATGCGGAACTGAGGCAGACTTCCCAAAGTTTCATGTTGTTGAACCAACGATTTTCTTCAGGACAACAACTGGTAAAAAAGGTTGTATTCCGATACAGAGTGTCATAGGCGAAGATGAGTAACTCTGCTTTTGAGGTTTCGGAAACCTGACGTAGTGTAATTTCGCCCAACTCATCCCGCAAAACTTTAATTAGTCCTTTGTTGCAATACTTAGAGCCACGAAACCATCTTTTAACGTTTTTGTTCAGCCATGAAGCGTTGAATATTTCTCGACCTCTTTCTTGGTAAATTTTAATCAGGTCTTCAGGTTCTCGTCCCAAAGCTATACCTGCGGCTAAAATTGACCCGGTAGATGTCCCCGCGATGAGGTCGAAGTATTGGTTTAGAGGTTTGCCAATCTGAGACTGAACTTCTTGCACAATTCTGGCGGTGATAACTCCCCGAATTCCTCCACCATCCAAAGCCAAAATCTTAAATTTGTCCGATTTCGATGATGACATACGCAACTCAACGTCAAAGGTTTACTTACATCAGTGTTCCCCTGACAACTCGGAAAATTTCAAATTAAGCCCTGAAAATTTGGAAAAATGCACTCTGACGCACCCTACAAGACATATCTAATGTGACACTTGTGTAAGTCCTAACGTTGTTGGCTGTGCATCGCCTGAAGCTAATTGAGAAGGGTGCAAAATATCAAATATTCAGATATTTTTATACAAAAAAGCTTGAGTGCATCGGTTAAGCTGACAAGAGCAGTTTTAACCCTCAGAACCATGACAGCAGGTAGCCCAAGAATTTTAGCGTTAGACTTTGATGGTGTGATTTGCGATGGACTAATTGAATATTTTGAAGTGGCGTGGCGTGCTTACTGTCAAATTTGGTCGCCTGTTAACGATACACCGCCGGATGATTTGGCATTGAGATTCTATCGCCTCAGACCGGTAATTGAAACAGGTTGGGAAATGCCTGTTTTAATCAAAGCTTTAATAGATGATATTCCAGAAGACAAGATTTTGCAAGAATGGGTCAATCTTACGCCGTATATTTTATCAACTGACAAGCTAAAATCAAAAGAAGTTGCTATTAAATTAGACAGTTTGCGGGATGAATGGATAGCCACAGATTTAGACGGTTGGCTGAGTCTACATAAATTTTATCCGGGGGTGGTGGAAAAACTGAAAATGACGCTTAACAGCGAGGTGAAACTATACATCGTTTCTACCAAAGAAGGACGGTTTATACAACAGTTATTGCAACGGGAAGGGGTGAACTTACCACCAACAGCAATTTTCGGGAAAGAAGTTAAGCGTCCTAAATATGAAACTCTCCGCGAATTGATTGCAGCAGCAAATATTCCACCTGGTAATTTATGGTTTATAGAAGATAGACTCAAAACATTAGAGTTAGTTCAAGAGCAACCTGACCTGAATGATGTCAAACTGTTCCTAGCAGATTGGGGTTATAATACCCAACCAGAAAGAAAAGCTGCCCAAAATAATCCGCGAGTGCAATTATTATCTCTGTCTCAGTTTGCGAAAGATTTTTCTGGGTGGCTGTGATTTGACGGGATGAGGAAGATGAGGGAGATGAGGGAGATGAGGGAGATGAGGGAGATGAGGGGGGTGAGGGGGATGAGGGAGATGAGGGAGAATCATTACCTGTCTCTAAAAATTCTTCAATTTTGAATTTTGAATTTTGAATTTTGAATTGATTTGTCCCCAATACCCAGTCCCTACCCCCACTAAAATCTATGCTTGATTTAAGAAAATTAGCACGACAAATGCAGGGTTTAAGTCAGCATCTTAGCCAAGAGGCTGAAGCTAGTCGTCAGCGTTTGGAATTAGCGCAACAGCATCTACACAAAGCTTATGAGTGTCAGGAAGAAATGATCGAACGTCAAGAAAAATGGCGCGATCGCATTCTCTTTGCTAATGCTACTCCCATTGAGCCGCTAAATACTTGCATAGATATTCCCACCCCTCCCAAGGTACACACCGTTATTGCTACCGATGGTTCACAAATCGCCCCTAGCCATCACGAAATAGCTTACTGTTATCTGTTAAATATCGGTCGGGTAGTTATACACTACGGACAAAACCGCTACCCCATTATGGATAGTATTCCAGAGGTATTTTACCGCCCAGAAGATTTATATATGTCCCGGCAGTGGGGAATTAAAACTGAGGAATGGATGAGTTATCGTCGGACTGCGAGTGAGGCGACGGTATTGGCTGAGTTGGCGAGGGGACTGGGGACTGGGGGGCAAGGGGGACAAGGGGGACAAGGTAATGATTCTTCCTCATCCTCCTCATCTGCTGTTGCCGAAAACATACCTACATTGGCAATGGTGGATGGTACGTTAATATACTGGTTTTTGGAACAGTTACCGATGGATGCACGCGATCGCATTTTACCCCCTATCCTAGAGGCTTGGAATCAGTTGCGGGCTGCGGAAATTCCTGTGATGGGTTATCTGAGTGCGTCTCGCAATGTGGAAGGTGTGAATTTTCTTCGGTTGTCGGCTTGTCCCCATCCTGTACCCGACTGTGTAAGTTATTGTCCTAATCAATTAGAACAAGTCCCTTGCAAGGTGTTTGAACCTTTGCGAGATGCGACTTTATGGACTACTCAACTGCAACCTGGACAACGGGGGCCATTATGGCGTAGTAATAACAGAATTCTAGAACTTTACGAAGACCACAGTGTATATTTTTGTTATGTTCATGTTGGTACGGAAATCGCCAGGATAGAAGTACCTGGATGGGTGGCTGGAAATACAGCTATGTTTGATCAAGCCTTGGGACTGATGTTAGCACAGGTGCAGAAAGGGTATGGTTATCCAGTGGCGATCGCAGAAGCTCATAATCAAGCTGTTGTTAAAGGCGGTGATAAAACCCGTTTCTTTGCTTTGTTAGAACAACAAATGATTAAAGCTGGCTTGAAAAATGTTGGTACTTCTTATAAAGAAGCTAGAAAACGCGGCAGTATAGCTTAATAAAGTGCTTATTGCTGAACCTATATTAAAATTAAGTTCGTAGTGAGGACTTTAGTCCTCATGAAAGGGCTAGAGCCGCTTACTACAAACTTTTATTAAAATTAAGTTCGTAGTGAGGACTTTAGTCCTCATGAAAAGACTAGAGCCGCTTACTACAAACTTTTATTAAAATTAAGTTCGTAGTGAGGACTTTAGTCCTCATGAAAGGACTAGAGCCGCTTACTACAAACTTTTATTAAAATTAAGTTCGTAGTGAGGACTTTAGTCCTCATGAA
>NZ_CAWMSA010000043.1:78204-239071 GCF_963870205.1 Anabaena sp. CA = ATCC 33047
AAGTCCTTACTACAAACCTGGAATTATTTACGCCAAACTACCTAATCTATTTTTTCATGGCTGGATACTGTTGCAAAACTTGCTGTAAATATTGTCCGGTATAAGACTGCTGATTTTTAGCAACTTCCTCTGGTGTTCCTACCGCAATGACTTCTCCGCCTTTATCGCCACCTTCTGGCCCTAAATCTATTACCCAGTCAGCGCAACGAATTACATCTAAATTATGTTCAATCACTAAAATGGAATTACCTTTATCTACTAATCTCTGCAACACATCTAACAATTTGTGGACATCATAAAAAGATAAACCTGTTGTGGGTTCATCAATTAAATACAGGGTTTTTCCTGTGGCGCGACGAGATAGTTCTGTGGCTAATTTCACCCTTTGCGCTTCACCACCAGATAAAGTAGTCGCAGGTTGTCCTAGTTGAACGTATCCCAACCCGACATCAACTAAAGTTTGCAAGCGGTTAACAGCTTTGGGAATGTTTTGGAAAAACTCTAAACTTTCCTCAACTGTCATGTTGAGAACGTCAGCAATGGTCTTGTCTTTATATTTTACTTGCAAAGTTTCACGGTTGTATCTTGCACCTTTACAAACTTCACACTGGACATAAACATCAGGGAGAAAATTCATTTCAATGACATTAACACCCTGTCCACTACAAGCTTCACAACGTCCACCTTTGACGTTGAAGGAAAATTGACCGGGTTTATAACCTCTGGCTTTAGCTTCAACTGTTTGGGAAAAAACATCTCGAATTACATCAAAAACCCCTGTATAAGTTGCCGGGTTAGAACGTGGTGTCCTGCCTATGGGCGATTGATCAATTACTATGGCTTTATCAACAGAATTTAAGCCTTGAATTTTTTCTAACTCTTTGGGTAAAGGAACTTTCTTAGTTAAATGATGTTGTAATGATGGGTAAAGTAATTCGTTGATTAATGTCGATTTACCCGAACCAGAAACACCTGTTACCGCCACAAGTTTACCTAAAGGAATTTCGACATCAATATTTTTTAAGTTGTTGCGATGGGCGTTTTTAATAGTTAAAGTTCTCCCATTACCTTCACGGCGTTCGGCTGGGGTATTGATTACCTGTCTTCCTGATAAATATGCACCTGTTAAAGATGTTTCTGCTGTGAGTAAAGTTTGTAAATCACCTTGGGCGATAATATTACCGCCGTGAATTCCTGCACCGGGGCCAATATCAACTATATGGTCGGCGGCGCGGATTGTTTCTTCATCATGTTCGACTACAATTAAGGTGTTACCTAAATTGCGTAATTTGGTTAAAGTTTTTAATAATCTGCCGTTATCTCTTTGATGCAAACCGATACTTGGTTCATCTAAAACGTAGAGAACTCCTGTTAATCCTGAACCGATTTGTGTGGCTAAACGTATGCGTTGCGCTTCACCACCAGAAAGGGTCATGGCTGCACGGTCTAGTGTGAGATAATCTAAGCCGACATCTAACAAAAATTGCAATCTAGCTTTAATTTCTCGCAGGACTAAATCAGCGATTTGCATCTGGCGATCGCTCAATTTTAACTGTTCTACTCTCTCCCGGCAATCCCGAATCGATACCCCAGTTAAATCTAAAATCTTGTATTGTCCCAACCTCACCGCTAATGCTTCCGGTTTTAACCGTTTTCCTCCGCAAACTTCGCAAGGTTGATCAATTAAATATTGCTCTAGTTTTTGCTTAACTAATTCTGTTCCACCTTCATACTGTCGTTGTAAAATGGGAATCACACCTCGATAAACTGGCGTTTTCTGTCCATTTTTAGGTTGATTGTCTGGTTCACCATGCAGAATAATATGCTGTTGTTCTACTGTTAGCTGATGCCATTTGCTTTGTAACTCGAACCCGTAAGTTTGTCCCAAACTATAAAGTAGTTCTAGGTAATAAGAATTTTCTTTTTCTGACCAAGGGGCGATCGCTGCATATACTGGTGCTTCCGGGTCAGGTATAATTAAATCCGACGCAAACCTTCTTAAAGTCCCTAACCCGTGACAATGGGGACAAGCACCATAAGGTGAGTTAAAAGAAAACAAGCGCGGTGATAATTCTTCCATGACTGCGCCATGTTCTGGACACGCAAAGTTTTCCGAAAATACTAATTCCTGTTCTTCTGCTTCTGATTCCTCCGAGGATGGGCTGACTAAAATGTTAGCAATACCACCAGACTGTTTTAGACACGTAGACAGAGAATCAACCAAACGCTCTTGAATACCGTCTTTTTTCACCAAACGGTCGATGACTACCTCAATGGTATGTGTAACATTTTTATCTAATTCGATTGAGTCTGATAATTCTCTGACTTCCCCATCCACACGCACCCGCACAAAACCCTGAGAAGCCAAACTAGATAATAATTTGCGGTGCGTTCCTTTTTTACCTCGAACTACAGGCGCGAGAATTTGAAAGCGGGTACGGTCTGGTAATTCCATAATCCGGTCAACCATCTCATCGATAGTTTGGGGCGCAATACAGCGATCGCAGATGGGACAATGGGGTTCACCAGCCCGACCAAACAACAGTCGCAGATAGTCGTAAATTTCCGTTACCGTCCCCACAGTCGAACGGGGGTTATGGGATGTGGACTTTTGGTCGATAGATATCGCCGGACTTAAACCTTCAATTGATTCTACATCCGGTTTATCTAATTGTCCTAAAAATTGCCGTGCATAGGCACTGAGAGATTCTACATAACGCCGTTGACCTTCAGCGAAAATGGTATCAAACGCCAAGGAAGATTTACCCGAACCTGAGACACCAGTAAATACTATCAGGCGATCGCGTGGTAATTCCAAGTCAATATTCTTCAGATTATGCTGTCTAGCACCCCTAATCCGAATTGTATTGCGATCGTTGTGCTTGGGGTAGGGAAGATGTCCATTGAGAGAGGTGACTAGCTGGTTATCTGACATATCGACAGGCTGATTGAGACAAACGGCGTGCAACAGTTCTTAATCATACTATCTTGACTATGGGGTAATAGTAGAACTATCGTACTATTTCAGGTAGTGATTACTGTATATTCCCACCGCAGATATATTCCAGACCCTATTCCCTAGTTATGCCGGTAAAGTGACCTATGCTTTTGTTTTTAATTCTGACTTCACTGAGAATTGCCATATCAGCCTAGAAGCTAACTTCTAGGCTGATATGGAGCAATTTTGCCGATACTTTCAGTTTTTCAGAACTATTTGGAAGGAATTAAGGAATCCCGTAATAGTTTGAGCTAAGGTTTGTTGCTGCTTTTTAGTAGTGATTGCCATTACTTGATACAATCTTCCTTCAGCAAGATAAATCCTGGTTCTAGTGATTTTACCCCCAGCGTTGATGTAGCTAAATTCTTTACCCGGATGACCGTTAGAACTGCGGATATTACGCTGACTAATTAAATTACTTTGAGTCGTTTTTAACGCCATATCCCGGACGTTATTCAAAATTTCCTGGGGGTCGTTCATTTTGGCATAACTGTAGGGAAAGTCATTATAAACCACTAAATAAGCTACTTCTTGGCGTGGTGGTTGGGCAGAAAATATTAATAGGTCAATTTCCCCCATGTAGGTTTTTTGGGTTTGAATGTCCCTGATGGGCTTTCCTGGCATCAATACAGTAAAACGTCCGTCTGGGGCTGTAAATAATTGCCATTTTGGTTGTACTGGTTGATCAGCAACAGGTTTTTTTGGTGACACTGGCGGTTTAGCTGGTGCAACCGTTGTTTTTTTTGACGACACTGGTGTTTTAGTTGCTGCTGTCGTTGGGCGTTTGGGTTGACTTGCTTCTACAATGAAGTTCCCGCCACTAACTAAAGTAGCGGCGAGGAATGATAACAAAACTTTAACTGTCATAGTTTTAGCATTCGCAAATGCTGATATCACTGACGATTGTAGTTGTTATAACCTACTCGCGCACAAAGCCGCACCTATTAGCCCGACTTGGGGATTGAGAATAATATGCACGGGGATTTCTTCTAGTAGGGGGCGCATTCTGCCTTTTTGGGTGAAGTTTAACAGAAAATTGCCGTATTGTATCAAATGTAAGATTTTGGGGGCGATGCCGCCAGCGATGTATAAACCACCGTAGGGTAAGAGTTTGAGGGCGAGATTCCCAGCTTCAGCACCGTAAGCATCGACAAAAATTTGCAAAGCTTGTTCAGAGAGGCGATCGCATCCTTCCACGGCGGCTTTACCAATCACAGCACCAGGATCAACGGTTTTTTCCTGCTGTCCGGCTTGTTGTTCCCAGGCACGGACAACTTGAGCGATCGCCGGGGATTCGCTGGCTAGTTTGCGATCGCGCAAAAATTGGTAGATAGCCACAATACCTTGGCCAGAAACTACCCGTTCCACAGACACACGCTGAATATCATGTTTATCCAGCAGATATTTCAACAGTTGAAACTCTAACTCATTGCGGGGGGCAAAATCGGCATGTCCACCTTCCGAGGGAAACACTTGATAATGATTACCCTGTTTAATTAAGAATCCTTGTCCTAAGCCAGTACCAGCCCCAATAATGGCGATGGGTGCTTCTTGTTGGTGTTTACCCGCTTGCAAAGTCAGCAAGTCTTTTTTAGTTAAGCCAAAAATGCCATAACCGACAGCCGCAAAATCATTAATTAAGGAAACGTGGGGAATAGCCAACTCTTGCGCCAGGCGATCGCTATCGAGAAACCAGGCTAAGTTGGTGAGTTTGGCGGTATTATTGACCACTGGGCCGGCGATCGCAAAACAAGCCTTTTGAGGAGTCCCAGCATTAGCCTGAAGTAAAAATTGCTGCACCATCGGCACTAAATCAGGATAATTCCCACTCAGATAAGTTTCCTCAAACAGAGTCTGCAAACCAAGCGATTCGGATATTTCCACCAATCGCAAAATAGTTTTTGTGCCGCCGATATCTCCTGCTAGTAACAATGTCATAAAACTTATCAGTAAATTAGTAATTAGGTATTGGGCATAGGGCATGGGGCATTAAACAACTCAAAAGTCAATAATTCTAGGGAAAAATTATTTAATTTTGAATTTTGAATTTTGAATTTTGAATTTTGAATTGATTTGTCCCCAGTCCCCATTTCAAGCAAATCGAATAACTTCCTCTATCTGGGTTAAATGAGAAGTGTCTCCCTTTAGTTCTAGCAACCATTCGGGATCGCGACGTACCACTTTAACTACAGAACATAAAGAAGCTTTGACTTCAGATTTAGCGATTTCCCCGACTAAACCCATTGCGCCCCCTAGTACAGACGCGCCGTGTGCTACTAGCAAAATATCATGAGGGAAGAACTCATTGGCCAAGCATCTGGCAGTTTGTCCTGAACGGGCGCGTACTTGTTCGTGAGTTTCGGGATACTTAGCAGCAATGCGGGGTGTATAGCTAGTATCAATTCTGGGGAATAATTCTGCTAGGGCTGGAGTGGAAAGTTTTTCTGGTTCTTCCGTCATCCATTCAGGATTTAGCCATTCACTCAACCCTGTTTCTAGTTTAATCGGCAAATCTAAAACTTCTGCGACAGCGTTGGCTGTTTGTACCGTTCGCAGAAAGGGAGAAGCAAAAATATGGGTGATTTTTTCGTCTTTTAACCGCCTAGCTAGCTGCTTGGCTTGTATAAAACCATCTTCAGACAGAGGAGGATCGTAGCGTCGTTCTGCGGTGAGAAACCAATCAGGATTTACAAAGTCGAGACGGTTGGCGTGTCTTGCGATCCAAATTATTTGACTCATGGGTTTTTTAATTTAAGCGAATTCCATTCGCATCTACACACAGATAGACACCCAACAAGACGGGTGCAAACCCAATATAGGACAAATTTTGTAACCTTTCGTAATAGTTAGATTGATTTGTGGGTAAAACAACCCACACAGGAGGCATAGGGCAGGAGGTTAGACTATATTGGCGTTACCTACTTAAGAGATAGAATATACTATTTTCAAGTTTACATTTGCGTCTTTATGGTTGCTCACAGTTTTACTGATTATTTTGATAAATCTCTGCATATTGATTGCCCTAAAATGACTCTAATAAACGAATTAATAAATTCACAAAAAATACAGGACAAGTAATTGAAATAATGTAGAGACGTTGCATGCAACGTCTCTACATATTCCCCCCTTCCCTTGTAGGGAAGGGAGGCTATGGGGGTTAGGTTAGAAAGATTGAGGCGATAATAACAATATTTTGTAAAAACTTCTCACAAATAATTATCCTAAATAAGCTTGTTTCACCCTCTCATCATTAATTAAATCTGAAGCTGCACCAGTTAAAGTAATAGAACCAGCTTCTAAAACATAACCTCTATCAGCAATTTGTAAAGCTAAATTAGCATTTTGTTCAACTAATAAAATAGTCACACCTGTAGCCCGCAAATTTTCAATAATTGCGAAGATTTCCCGCACAATTGCAGGTGCTAAACCCAAACTCGGCTCATCTAATAATAATAGTTGAGGTCTACTCATTAAAGCACGGGCGATCGCTAACATTTGTTGCTCACCACCACTAAGAGTTCCTGCTAATTGATGGCGGCGTTGTGCTAACCTGGGAAATAACTCAAATTGTTGTTGAATATCAGCTTTAATTTCCGCTTGATTCGAGCGAATATAAGCACCCAAAACTAAATTATCTAAAACTGTTTGCTTCGCTAAAACTCGCCGTCCTTCAGGACAATGAGCCAACCCTAACTTCACCACCTCATGAGGTTGACGACGGGTAATATTACGCCCATTATAAATAATTTGCCCATTCAGAGAATTAACAATTTTAGATATGGCTCTTAGTGTTGTAGTTTTACCTGCACCATTAGCACCGATTAAAGTAACAACCTCACCCTTTTTAATAGTTAAATTAATCTTTTTCAGGGCTTGAATCCCGCCATAATTAACATCAAGGTTCTGTACCTCTAAAATTACAAAATCTTGCCCATCATCATATCGGCGTTCATCGGCGTTCATCGGCGTTTAAGAAAAATTAAATAATTACACAAAACCTAACATACATCAATATCAGGTTTTTGCAGTAAGTTTAAAATGAGAAAATATCCAGAGTCATTGAGAGGAATCAATCGCCATGACTATGATTATCGCCAAGTGGACGGTTGAAGAATATCATCGCATGATTGAGGCTGGGATTTTAAGCGATCGCCAAGTTGAACTACTGACAGGAGAAATCATTGAAATGTCCCCAGAAGGAGAACCCCACGCTTACTGTAGCCATGAAGCAGCAAACTATCTCAGCAGTTTGTTAGGTGACTTAGCTACCATACGTCAAGCCAAACCTATCACCTTACCCAATGATTCCGAACCTGAACCGGATATAGCCATTGTCCAACGTTTAGGACGGGAGTATCGAGAACATCACCCCTATCCTGAAAATATTTTCTGGGTGATTGAGTATGCTAACTCTAGTTTAGACAAAGATTTAGAGATAAAAAGTAAAATTTATGCCCAAGCAGGTATTTTAGAATATTGGGTTGTGAATTTGCAAAAACTCCACTTAATTATATTTCGAGACATCTTAGATGGAGAATATGCGACAAAACAAACATTTTTAACCGGAACAATTCAACCGCTTGCATTCCCAAATGTTACTGTTGCGGTGGAAAATATTATTAATAAGTGAAATATATTAAGTAAGTAGGCTTAATTAATTGTTAGAGAGTGGAACAGGCTTCTAGCCTGTTGACGGGCTGTGCGGCCCATCCCACATTTTATATTTAATTGCAACGCTTATTCATTACCTAAATAAGCGTCAATTACAGCCGGGTCATTTCTCACTACGGATGGTTCACCCAAAGCTATCAATTGTCCAAAATCTAAGACGGCAATTCGGTCACATAAGCCCATGACTAAGGGGACATGATGCTCAATTAAAATGATAGTTAAATTCAAGCGATCGCGCAAATCCCGAATAAAATCACTAAGCTGTAATTTCTCACTGGGATTCATCCCCGCCGCAGGTTCATCCAGGAGTAATATTTGCGGTTCCAACGCTAACGCCCGTGCAATTTCTAAGCGACGTTGATCACCATAGGCAAAATTTCGAGCTTTTTCATCGGCGCGATCGCTTAATCCCACCATCTCTAATAATTCTAACGCTTTCTGTCTACTTTTCGCTTCTTCTTGCGGTGCTGGTGGTAAGCCGAAAACCCCTGTTATTATATTACTATTAGTATGTAAATGTCTGGCAATTATCACATTTTCTAAAGCTGATAATTCCCCAAACAAGCGAATATTTTGAAAAGTCCGAGCAATACCTAAATTGGCAATTTGATGAGAACGCAATTGAGAAATTGCTTTACCTTGATAAATTAATTCTCCGCTAGAAGGCGGAATTAAAGCAGTAATTAAATTAAATAGTGTAGTTTTACCAGCACCATTAGGGCCAATTAACCCAAAAATTTCATATTTATTCACAGTAAAAGATACATTATTTACCGCCACCAACCCACCAAAACGGCGAGTCAATGACTGGGCTGTTAAAATACCTTGGTTTTTATCTGTCGTGATAGTTTGGGACATCGTTAAAATTGCATATAGTTTCTAATATTTCAGGTTGATACACATCTTGATAACATTTTTTGTAGGGTGGGCATTGCTGGCAATTTGCTCAAACCTTTAGTTTTACGTTATTGGCAATGCCCACCTTAAACTTATTGAGAATGGAGCAAGATATGACTTTATTTACTTTTAGCTTTACCGATTTTAAAAATATCAGGAGTTATCAAACCTTGAGGGAAGAAAATAGTCCCGATGACTATCAACAAACCAAAAATAATCAATCTACCATCCCGGAGAAATTGCGCTAACCAATCAGGTAAACCACCAGTATCAGCTAAACCACGTAAAACCTCTGGTAAGGCTGTAAATAGCATACCACCTACGACCGCACCTAAAAAAGTTCTTGAACCACCAATTAACACAAAAGTCAAGTAAATAATACTAGCGTCAAATGTACCTTGTCGTGCATTCCAAGTGTTAAGAAAGTGCGCGCTAACTGCACCGACAACTCCGGCTAAAATTGACCCCAACGTAAAGGCTAAAACTTTATAATAAGTGGGATTAATTCCCATTGCTCCGGCTGCTAATTCATCTTCGCGAATAGCTGTGAAGGCTCTACCAACTCTTACTCGTTCCAAACGATAAAATAGCACCATACTAATTAATAGTAATGGTAAGGCAATCCATAAATATTCGATTTGGGTTGAGAAAGGTTGAGGGATAGCGAAAATTCCCACCGCACCGCCTGTAATTTCTAAATTCAGGGAAAGAACGCGCAAAATTTCTACAAATGCAATTGTAGCTATTGCTAAATAAATTCCTCGCAACCTTAAGGCGGGAATTCCGACAGCTATCCCCAATAAACCAGAAATTACCCCAGCAATTAACATTTCTAATAACAAGAAATGAATCGGGAATAAATCACTACTGGCTGTAAAAACTTTGGTTGATAAAATCGCCGCAATATAACCACCTAAAGCATAAAATCCAGGACTGGCTAAAGATAATTGTCCAGCCATTAATGGTAAATACAGTGATAGTCCGAGTAATGCTCCTAATACCATTGAGACAATTAGCGAGCCGTAGGTAGAGAAAAATTCAGCCATTTTTTATTTACTATTCACAGTTTTACACTTTTTGGACAAACTTACGACCTAGTAAACCTTGGGGTCTAACTAATAGCATGACAAATAAAATGCCAAAAGCTACAGCGTCTTTATACCCAGAGAATTCCGCCGGAACTAGGGCTTCCACTACACCAATGAGTAAACCCCCCAGCACCGCACCGGGAATACTTCCTAAACCACCTAAAACAATTACCGCCAAACCCCGCAACCCAAAGGCGATACCAAAATAAGGGCCTGCTATACTAACGCTAGAAGCTACCAAAGTACCTGCTACCCCAGCCAGAAAACTGCTGATAAAAAATGTGAAGACAATGAAGCGATCGCTATTGATACCTAATAAACTAGCAGTAGTTGCATCTTCTGCGATCGCTTGCATCGCTTTTCCGTATTTCGTGCGATTAATAAAGTAGGTGAGGATAGCCACAATTACCATCGACACCACAAAAATAATCACCTGCACACTCCGAATAGGAATTGGTTTCGCCGCACTCCCAAAATTAATTGCTGGTGGTAAATTCCCAAAAGTATTAGCAGGAAATGTATAACTTTCTGCACCTACCAAATATTGAATTAAATTCACAATTACCACCGCTACCCCTAAGCTAGACACCACCGTTAGCAAAGGATCAGAACCTTTCACCCGCAAAGGTTTAAAAGCGATGCGTTCCATTCCTACCCCCACCAAACCAGCCAAACTACTGCCAATAATTAAAGCAATAGCAAACGGTAAATTTAGCGGTAGCTTTGCATTAGCTAACAAACCATTAAATCCAAAAGTACCACCCATGAGTGCATAGGTAAAATATGCACCCAGCGTAAAAATTGCCCCATGAGCTAAGTTGATAATTCCCAAAATCGAATACACCAACGTATAACCCAAGGCAAAAATTGCATAAACACTGCCAATAGATAAACCATTCAACAGTTGTTGTAAAAATACACTAACATCCATGAAATTCCTTGATTTTTCATTTGTTTGTAGTAAGCGGCTCTAGCCCTTAGCCTATAAAAATTCATCAATTAAATTAGAGTGCTTTGTCAAATCCATTTTAACCCTGAGAGAGACGTGATAAATCGCCGTCTCTACAAAAACCTAACTTTCAATTATTCCTTGAATCGTCACCATAGCAACTATTTCAAAAATGCAAACTTACCCTGATTTCCATCCTTTTCCATTTTAATTTGGGCGACATAAAAATCTTTCTGTACCACCTCACCCACAGGAGTAAAACTAATTTCTCCTAATGGTGTATTATATTTACCAGCCAGCAATTGCTTATTTAATTCTGTTCGCAATTGAGGTAACTGTAATGTATTGACTTTACTCTGATTATCTAACGCTTTGAGAGCATCTACATACACCTGCACGGCTGCAAAAGCTTGCGCGCTAAATTGGGGAGGTTCTTTTTTAAATTCATCTACATAAGCTTGGCGAAAAGCGGCGTTAACTTCACCAGGATGTTCTGGGCTGTAAGCTTGAGCAATTAACACCCCATCACACAAAGCTTTACAAACTGGGAATACATTAGAAGTATTTAGCCCATTTCCCCCGACAATTAAACCTTTATAACCTAGTTCTCGCAATTGTCTAACTAAGTTACCACCATCTGCGGCTAACCCAGAAATAATTACTAAATCGGGTTTTAAATTAATGGCATTGGTAGCTTGGCTTTGAAAATCAGTATCAGTGGTTTGAAACTTCTGCACTGTGACTAATTCTAAACCTTGCTCTTTTACAGTTTTTTGAAAAATTTCGGTTTCTGACTTGCTAAATGCGTCATTTTGAGCAAAGAAAACAGCGACTTTTTTAATGTTAGTATTTTGTTTGAGTGCAGCTTTCACAGAATTAGGTGCAACTACAGAAACAGGTGCAGATACACGGGCAATATAATCACCGATTTCTGGTATACCTTGAGCCGTATTTGATGGCCCTAACACTGGAACTTTAGCACGTTCGGCGACAGGGTTGGCACTAAAGGCTTGTTGGGATAAAGTAGGGCCGACAATACCCACAACTTTATCTCTATTAATTAAACTTTGAAAAGCATTAATTGTTCCGGCTTCATCTCCAGCCGTGTCTTGAAATACTAATTTAATGGGTGTACCATTAACGCCACCTTTATCATTAAAATATTTTTCTGCTATTTTAGCTCCCGCTACTTGTTCTTGTCCCAGTAACGCCACATTACTGGTTTGGGCGACAGCGATACCAATGGGAATAGCCGCAGATGTGTTGGTTGTATTTGTGGCGTTAGTTGGAGAATTATTTGTAGAGTTACCACCACAGGCTGTGATTAACAGAGCGCAGGTAGATAATAATATTGTTGTGCGAGGTAAATGTTTTTTCATCTGTAAATAGTTATGAAGTTCTGCAAGAATTAGTAAAAACTAATAGTAATTGTCTACGTGTGTAGGTGATACCTTTCTACAGAGACATTTACAAGAGTTTTATTAAAACATTATTTTTGGACAAAAGTACAGTCACCCATCCAGCCACCTATCCAGCCTAGTAAAATAAGCACTAAATCAGACTAAAATTACCGGATATTTTAGAGACTGCTGTCAAACTTCAATATTCAACAGAGAACTGACAAATGCGATTACGCCCTTGGGCTTTTGCTTCATAAAGAGCTTTATCTGCTGCGGCAATTAAATCTGAAGGAGCAGATTTCCAACTGGGTATGATAGTAGCTACTCCCATACTCAGGGTGACGTACTGGCTAACAGTAGATTTTTCATGGATAAGGCGTAAATTGCTAACGCCAGTGTGCATAGAACTAGCAACGTGAACTGCTCCGGCTGAGTGGGTATATGGCATAATCACAGCAAATTCTTCTCCGCCATAACGCGCTACCAAATCCCGATGTTTTTCTGCTTTATTACTTAAAACAGTACCTACTTTTTGTAAACAAACATCACCAGCCGGATGTCCGTATTGATCATTATAAAATTTAAAAAAGTCGAGATCACACAAAATTAGCGACATCGGTGCTTCTTCTTGTGCTAGGTTAATCCACTGGGTATTCAGATAATTGTCAAAACGACGACGATTAGCCAAGTTCGTCAAACCATCCACGTTAGCAAGCTGCTGCAAAGCTAAGTTTGCTTCTTCTAACTGTTTATAAATTTGTGCTTGTTGTAACAGTCGGCGTAAGCGTTGACGCAACACAGCCCAGTTAATTGGTTTAGTCACATAATCTGTTGCACCTGCTGCAAAAGCACGATCTACAGATTCCTCATCATTTAAGCTGGTAATCATCAATATAGGTGTGCGTTCCCATATTTTGGAGATGACTGTACTACCCAAACCAGACTCAGTATCCAGATTTGCCAGAGATGAGATTAAGTTATTCCTAGCTATTTGGAGTAGTTCCTGACAGCAAGTAAAGCCATCCATTTCCGGCATCACAGCATCTAGTAAGACTATATCTGGTTTGACAATTTTATAAGCATCTAAACACTGTTTACCATTTGTTACTTCAACTACTCGATAGCCTTCTTGTTCCATTATTGTACGCAACATTTTTCGGATGGTATTGTCATCATCAGCCACCAAAACTACAGGAGGTTTTTTAGGAATAGAATATGGGCTTATGCCTGACATGAGTTGCGTCCCACCAAAATTAACAGAGTCTTGAAAATGAGCAAATATATGAAAATATTGCTACTTAACTACATCAGATGTCAGCAAAATTTCTGATAAGTATTTTAAAGTTTATATCATTAATTCATTAAAGTTTTTGTCAAGAAATTAGGTACATATTTTCAGTGAAATCCATGAAAATACTCAGTAATTTTCTGGTTGAATAATTCTGATAGCCTGTCAATTGAACTGGTGCGATCGCCTATAGTGACTGATTTAGGTATCGTTGAAACCAATTGGCAGAAACAACACAAATGATTTACTAATTTCAACTTAATTTTTGCTAATAAAACCAACATAATTTTATTAGTTTGCGTTATCAAATCCTAGAGAAACTACAGGGCATTCTTACCTGTTGATTGATTTATAGTCAACCTCATTCATATTACATTTATACCCCTCAAATCACATATTTTAATTGTTATTTTCCGTAAACCATCATAGGCAAGGCTGGTTTATTGATTAATTTAGTGACTTAAGTTACTAAACTGCAAAATAACTTTATCACTAAATTATACTTAAAAGCCAGTCCAGACCAAATCTCGCTTGTTAGCGCAAAGCTTAGTCAAACGAGTGAAAACAAAGTGATTAGCTCAACATTTTTGGTTAATTACATTGATTTTATAAAACTATTACCATGTTACTAACATTACTTTATGTTAAGTTATTTTTCCGGTTGATTTCCGTAAAATTGCTGTAATTCACCAAATCTTTATCAACGAAGGCAAAATTTAAGTAAATATTCTTATAAAATGTAACTTATTCAACACTAATTTTACTTGATAATTACGCAATTAATTCCAGTAGCGTCACCCCAAGCTATGTCATTTAGTAGACAAATTTCTAGGTTGTCTACAACTCTGATAAATGTTTCTGGAGTGAGAAATATACTAAACTACAAAAATGGTCATTTACTAATAAATAAGTTTTACCTATGCCAGATCCATTAATGTACCAACAGGATAATTTTGTGGTTTTAGAAACCAATCAACCAGAACAGTTTTTTACGGCAGCCGAATTATTAGACAAACTCAAGGAGGAACTCCAAAAAATCGCTGTTAATGATTTACCACTAGAGTTACAACAATTTAATTCTGTGGAGGAGCAAGCCCAACATTTAATAGATACAAGTTGCGAGTTGGATGTTGGTGTTGGCAAATATTTGCAGTGGTATGCAGTGCGGTTAGAAAAATAATTGTGTTAATAGTCATTAGTCAATAGTCATTAGTAACTGACTGTTGACTGTTGACTATGGACTAACAGGGAATTAAGCTGCTGGTGTGGTAATCAGTCCTAATTCAATTTGACTATCATCTACTGCTGTGATTTTAACATCTACTCCCGGCCCAAAATATTTAGTCATTTTTTCTTGTTTTTGTTGCCAATTGCTGATGGGTATTAATGGCGAATCAAATTCTAAAATTAAAGCATAAGCACCATTAATTTCCGTTTCTCGTAAACCCGTCAGTGTTGGCCGTTCTTCATCTGTGGGACTTAAACCCAGATAAGTCAGTGCGCCATCTAAATGAGCATTCTGCCCATAGCAATATCGAGTTACATCTTTACGGATTTTATTTTGAGTTACAGTGGCTTGCTGCTGACGTAAGAGTAAAACCGGGGGTGTTGTTGGTTGACTGAAGGGGATGGGCTTGAGTTCGTTAGCTTTGAGTGCTAAACCTCCCAGCAGTAAAGGAAAGCCGTAAAAAAATCCCACGAGATTGAGTGTGGCGTTGTCAGCAGCGTAAGCAATAAAGCCGATAATCACCAATATGCTGCCGACGCTTAAACCTAGGGTTCCCAAAGAAAGTTTGCCTAACATGATTTGAGGATAGTATAAATTCTTAACACATCAATTTTTATTATAAAGGTTAGCTTGAAAACCCCTGAGAAACAGCAACGCAGTTGCGCCTTTCGTGCTGTCTTCCAGGGGATGAAAAGCACTCTTGCTGGTTTTAAAGAGCCAGTCAAACATCTTTTTCTCTAATCAATCTTTTGACCGCAGAAGACAAACTGACTCCCCAATTAGCTGCTATTTTTTCTAATTTTTCTTTTTCAACCTCATCTAAGTACACAGGTAAAGATTTCTTTTTCATACGTGACAATAATATCAAAACAATATTACTGTACTATCATTCGCTCTTGAATGACAAGTAAAATGTACGGATGCCAACAAGTATTGCTTTCTCCAGACAAGGAATTAAAAGCAATACTAGAGTTCATTTGTTCTGAATCAAATAAACTGACCAACTGTGCAATTTACTATGGCAGGCAGATTTGGTTTAAGTGTCATGGTTATTTGGGTAAGTTCGACTTAATTAATGAGTACAAAACTAACCCTCACTACCAAGTGCTACACTCACAGGTTGCACAACAAGCTTTGCTATCCGTCAGAGAAAGTTTTAAGTCTTTCTATGAACTTGATAACAAGTATCGTAAGGGCGAGCTAGAAGATAAGCCAAAATCACCAAAATACAGAAAGAAAGGAGGTTTGTCAGTTGTTAGCTACCCAAAGCAAGCATTAAAGCTGGTAGATAATCAAATTCAAATCCCACTAGGATTAACTGTTAATCGCTGGTTTGGCATAAAGAATTTTTTAATTACAATGCCGTCCAATATTAAGTTTGAGGAGATCAAGGAGTTAAGAATACTCCCCCGCAATGGCTGCTTTTACGCGGAGCTTGCATACAAAATTAAGCCTGTTTCAGTAAAACTAGATTCAAAACTAGCCCTTGGCATTGACCCTGGTGTAACTAATTGGTTAACCTGTGTTTCCAATCTAGGAACAAGCTTCATTGTGGATGGGCGAAAACTTAAAAGTCTAAACCAGTGGTACAACAAAATAGTATCTAAATTGAAAGAAGGTAAACCCCAGGGATTTTGGAGTGAACGATTAGCTCACATTACAGAAAAGCGAAATCGTCAGATGAGGGATGCTGTTAACAAAGCAGCAAGAATTGTAATTAACTACTGTATTAGTCACAGGATTGGTAATATTGTTTTTGGCTGGAACAAAGGCAATAAAAATGGTATAAATATAGGCTCTCAAAATAATCAAACTTTCGTGCAGATACCTACTGCAAAATTAAAAGGGAGAATAGCTCAACTTTGTCAAAGTTACAGTATTAACTTTGTAGAGACTGAGGAAAGTTACACTAGCCAATCTAGCTTTTTGGATGGCGACATTGTACCTGTATTTGGCAACAAGCCAGAAGGGTGGAAGTCGTCAGGCAAGCGAGTGTTCAGAGGTCTTTTTGTCACATCCAAAGGTATCAAGGTCAACGCGGATCTCAATGGATGTGCGAATATTTTGAGAAAGGTAAAAGAACAGCTAAATCTAGATTTAGCCGAGACTATTAGGGGACTTTTGACCATCACAATAGCGAGTAAAAAGCATCGTTTAGCCTCTGTATACCGAAATTAGTGGCGGCAGAAGCCTATCGCGTGCGGTTGGCTGAATGCAGAACTTTGGGGTAGTCTGTTTTAGCAGCACAGACTGGGCAACATACGGGCGATCGCTACTGATATCAGTTACATTGAAACTTAGACATAGTATAAGGATGAGCAAAAATGGATCTACAGACTCTCAAAGAACGGATTGCAGCCGTTGCAAGTAAACGCGAGTATCTACTGAGCCTTCTAGAACAACCCAACCTGGGAATTTTGAGAGTGGATGTGAATCAAGCTTTAGAAGAACTCGATGAGTTGATTGAAGAATTTAAACGCACTATTCCCCAAACCGATAATAATTAAGCTGCACCAACAATTGTTACTCCCCCGACTCCGAAAGCGGCTTGTATTCGGGGGATAATTGATTGATTAGACGCAAATACCCGTGCAAAATTTGGTTTTGATACAATGAAACCTGTTGTAATTTGGCATTTTTAGGCGTAGCTGTTAATTAACGCTACGTCAACCCGTAGAGTATTGGGAATCTTGAATTGGTGTTACTGGGAAATTGAATTATCTCCTGCACGTTTTCCCAATTTCTTTACCAAAGACACAAGTTCATTAGTCGGGACATCCTTTTTGCAAACACCATCAAAGATAGGCTTTACCTTGGTATCTGGTGAGTTCACATCTTCTACTGAGGAATAAGCCAATATTTGAGTGTGAGGAGAGATAGCTTTAATTTGACTAGAAGCACTCCAACCATCCATCACTGGCATCTGTAAATCAAGAATAATCACATCAGGATGGCAGTCTTTTACCATTTGTATAGCTTCTTGTCCGTTACTAGCTAGACCCACTACTTGAATATTTTCCTGAGAGGAAAAAGTCAATTGTAGAGTTAAGCGAGTCAAATCGTGATCATCAACGACTAGAACACGTAAGTTAGAGGACTCACAGGACAACATTAACATTCTGGTAACTTGGTACAATAACTCTATAGTTTATGGTGATAAGTACCAACAATTACTCTATCTTATGGTTGAATAATTCCTGCTGCAATATGAAAATATCAAAATAAAAATCTCCAAAATTAAAGATTTAGAAAAAATTGGTTTTTCTGATGACAATTTGGGAAACCTAAATATATATTTGCATCATGTCAGCAGTTTGTGAACAAGAATTTAGGAGTTCACAGAGTCAGAATGCCACCAAGAAAAAGTTAGTCCAGAGACAACCTAGACTCTCAACTTTTCACTCTGAAGATGGCAACCCTTTGGGGATGTGGCTACATCCACCATCTTGAGAGAATAACCTATAGTCAGTGATGTAAAAATTGCATAATGATTGCTTTGTGATGTTAGCTATCAGTTGGCGAGAAACTTTTATTGGCATCAATGAGATTAGCAGTTATACCAGTTGCACGTAAAGCCATATTCATCAGCGTTACTTGAGAGTTGGCTTCTGGACATTCATCACCAGGACGACGTTGAATATACTTACCATCCGCTTGTAAATCCCACGCTTGACGATTATCTGCCAGCATAATTCCTAAAACTTCTTGCAAATCTTTAGCAATATCTGGGTCTTTAATCGGGGTAATGACTTCTACGCGTCGGTCTAAGTTGCGGCGCATCCAATCCGCACTGCCAATATAAATTTCCTCTTGTCCATTGTTGTAGAAGTAATAAATGCGGGAGTGTTCTAAAAAGCGTCCGACGATGCTAATCACGCGAATATTTTCGCTGATGTCTGGTAGCCCAGGACGTAAACAACAAATTCCCCGAATAATCAGGTCGATTTTTACTCCAGCGCGGGATGCTTCGTATAAGGTGGCGATGATTTTGGGATCCACAAGGGAATTCATTTTAGCTACAATCCGCCCTGTTAATCCATTCTGTACATTGGCGATTTCGCGGCGAATTAATTCCAAAAAGCGATCGCGCATATTCACAGGTGCAACTAATAATTCTCGATAGGTTTTTTGCAAGGAGTATCCTGTCAAGAAATTAAACAAATCTGTAATATCCGCACCTAATTCTTCACGACAACTAAACAATCCTAAATCTGTATATAGTCTGGCCGTTTTTGGATTATAATTACCAGTACCTATATGTACATAACGACGTATGCGGTCTTTTTCTCGCCGCACCACCATCACAGTTTTACAATGAGTCTTCAGACCCACTAAACCATAAACAACGTGTACCCCTACCCTTTCTAATCGTCTCGCCCAGTAAATATTATTCTCCTCATCAAACCGGGCTTTTAATTCCACCAACACAGACACCTGTTTGCCATTTTCCGCCGCCGCAATTAAGGCATTAACTATGGGCGAATCTCCAGAAGTACGGTATAATGTCATTTTAATCGCCAACACATTTGGGTCATGGGCGGCGTGGGTAATGAAGCGTACTACTGTCGCTGAAAAAGATTGATAAGGATGGTGTACTAATAAATCTTTTTCCCGAATTACACAAAAGAAATCTTTTCCTTCTTCCAACTCTAGAACATCTGGGTCTAAGCTGGGTTCTTTGAGTCGTTGCAACCGCACAGGTACTACAGACTGGCGTGGTGGTTCTTTGAGTTCTGGTAATGGTAAGGACATAAAATACATCAAGTCGCGCAGTCCCAACAAACCATCTACTTCATAGACATCGTTTTCTGTCAAGTCTAAGTCTTGTAATAATCTGGTGCGGATTGGTTCAGGCGTTTGGGATTGAATCTCAATGCGTACAGGATCGCCACCGATGCGCCGTTTCCTTAGTTCTTGTTCTATGGCTAATAACAAATCATCGGCTTCGTCTTCTTCCAAAGCTAAATCAGCATCGCGGGTGATGCGGAAAGGATGATATTCCTGTATATTCATGCCTGGGAACAGGGAATCTAAATTATGGGCGATCGCCTGTTCTAAGGGTATACCTGTCCAGTTAGCTGGTTGTCCGTTTTGCTGAATTCCCAACTCTGGCGGTAACGGTAAAAATCGCGGTAAAACATGGGGAACTTTCACTCTGGCAAAAAATTCTTCTTCTGTCTCCGGGTTTTTCACCAAGACAGCCAAATTCAGGCTGAGATTAGAAATGTAGGGGAAGGGATGACTGGGATCAACCGCTAAGGGAGTCAGAACTGGGAAAATTTGGTCTTCAAAATAATTATCTAAATACTTGCGCTGCTTTTGCGTCAAGTTAATATAATCCAAAATATGGATACCGTGTTTAGCTAACAACGGCCGAATTTCTTGCTCAAAATGTTGATGCTGCTTTGTGACTTGGGGTGTGAGAGTCAGCCGAATATCGTTTAACTGTTGTTGCGGTGTGCGTCCATCGGGTGTTAACTGACCAACTTTTGCTTCTACCTGTTGCTTCAAGGCTGCCACCCGCACCATGAAGAACTCATCTAAATTAGAACTGAAGATGGCTAAAAACTTTAGACGTTCTAAAAGCCGTGTGCGTTGATCGCAAGCTTCATGTAAGACGCGATTGTTAAATTCTAACCAGCTTAACTCGCGGTTAATATAATATTGTGGTTCGTTTAAATTAATTGAGGTAGAGCTTTTTTTATTAGATTTAGGCATGGCGATCGCAGGCTAGCCTGATGCAGCCCATTCAGCTGGTGAACAATACACATGGTAAATGAAATCAGGCATCAATCAATTCAAAATTCAAAATTCAAAATTCAAAATTGTTGATAGTTGACGGTTGACGGTTGACGGTTGACGGTTTACTGGGTAAAAATTCTTCTCCTCCGCTTCCTCATCTCCCTCATCCCCCACCCTGCGGGTGAATCCTACGGATACGCTGCGCGAGCGCGTAGCGTCTCTGTTCGCGGAGCGTCCCGTAGGGAAAGAGAAGCAAGCTACATCCCCCTCATCCCCCCAATCCCCAGTCAAGAGTCCCCAATCCCCAATCCCTACTCTGCTATTTGCTGGACTGCTGCGGAAATTGGCAATCGCAAATTCTGCTCATAGATGAAATCGTTGCTAATTGCTACATCTAGCTTGGGTAAACTCTCACTATTGGTGATATTTTCTTGATTTGGAACTCGCAGTGTATACTTACCAACAGGCAGACCATCTACACGATAAAGACCAAACTGGTCAGTCGCGGCTGTAGAAACTCGTTTACCTTCAGCATCAATCACTTCTAGTTCTATATATGGCATTGGCTGACCGGAAACATCAGTGATTCTACCTGCCATTCCGTATTCTAGGCTGACAGGGAAATTTAACTGAGTCACAGCCCCACCAGCTACCTCCGCCACTATCGAAGTTTTTCGCAAGTTAATTTCCAGTGGTAACTCATTGGGGTCAAGTTGAACTACATAATTGCCTTCTCGCAAATTGCCAACAAAGAAGTTACCTTGAGCGTCAATGATTGCACCGCCAACGCTGCGACCACGATTATTATAAACCTGGATCAGACCGCCACTGAGGTCTAGACCATTTCTGCCGCCTTCTACAAATATTCTGCCAGCGATCGCACCCCTGTCTTTACTAACTAAACTAGACTCAGCCGGTCTGATCCTACCACCAGCAAACGATAAATCAGAGATTAGTGATACAGTCAGACGCTCATCAGTAGTCTCACCTAGAGTGTTCTTATATCTAGAGGGGATACCTTGATAATCAATAGACGCGAATAAGCCCGGCATTATCCGCATACTAGCACCTACAAACGGGCCAATTTCCCCTTCTCGATATCCCAAACCTAACCGCCAGCTTAAGCCAGATAAACTGGGTGCGCTGCGACTAAATATCAGAGTGTAACGAGTAGCTAAATCGCCCCCTGATTCAGTCCCCAACGATAAGCGATACTGACGAGTTAAGTTATAACTAAAATCTGAGGTATATATATCGCCATAGGTTTGAAACGACAGCCTAGATTTGTTCGTCGGTTGATATGCAGCACTAAATACATAGTCGCCGCCATAGTTAGGCGAACCTCTAAAAGATAAGTTAGAAGCGGCACGGAGGAAAAACGTTGGTAAAATATAGCTACTATCTTCTTTCTGATTTTGGTAGGCGCGGGCAATAAAACCCAAGTTGAAAGCATCACTAAACTTATAGTTTACATCCAAGCTATGATTTGAGTAATCGCGTCCATTACTGCGGTTAGAAGTCGCAAAATATTCCTGGGGATACAACTCAGAAGTCGCCAAAACCAGCCATTTACCTAACCTAAAATTTAAATCTGCTTTGTAAGCCACCTCACCATTTGCAGTCCCTACATTAGCAGCTAAAATTAACGGCCCAGCCAAACGCCAAGCAAAACCAGCTTGTGCTTGAGTAGTTTCTGGAAGTACCTGGACACCAGCTTCCAATGTTAAATCATTAGAAATCCCTTGACGTACTTGATAGAACCCTGTAAATCGCCCTGGCTGATTAGAAGCAAAATCATCGAATAAATTATCTTGTACCCAGTTACCAGTCACACCTACACCAGCTAACTGCAAATTACCACCAGATGGTAATAATAAATCGGAAGCGTTTAAGGTTAAAGAACGAATTTCTACAGGAATAGATAAGTTATTGCGATCAAAAATTAACAGTTCAATGTCACTCGTTTGACCTGTTGGTAAACGCACATCCTGAAAATCGTATTCTCCACTCAAACCCACCTGTTGTTGGGCTACTACCACCCCACCAACACGCAACCTCACCAAACTAGCCGGCGGCACTACACCACGAAATCCTTGTGTTGGCTGAGAACGTCGGGGTAAAAGTTCAGATGCGCTGGAATTGGGAGTAAACCGATCTTCAGGTATGTTTGTATAACCAAACTGCAAACCTGTGAAATTCACCCCTGAAAAAACTGGATTTAATGTTAATTGCTGCTTACCAATTTGATAGAGAAATGGCCCTGAGCGTTTAAAGAAAAAATATTCAGTCAGATGCGGTTGATTAACAAAATTATTCTCTAAACGTAAACGAACTGCACCACCAGCTAACCGCCCTCCCAACAGGGTAGAACTGCGCCAACTTGTCCTACCGGAATTATTGTTATATCTTAATTCTTGTCGTAAACTCGATAAACCATTGCTAGGAGCTTTCACTTCTGGCTGCAAATCCAGCACTCTATCTCTAGAGGATGCCACACCTCTCAACCAAGGAAAATCAACATTTAAAGTCAGTTCTGAAGCTTTTATTTCTATATTTGTGAGTAATTTCTCTTTTAAGAATCTATCACTAACGTAAGTTATACCATTAATTTTTTTTAAGTCTGTTTCTGTAAGACTGACTACACCTAAAGGTGTTTTAATACGAGATTCAGCATCAGTATTTTCCAGCTCTAACCCTGTAATTTGGACAAAATCTTCCAGGGGAATTAAGAGAGTATCGCCCTCTGGTATAACTTCTAAACTCCCAATTTCACGCTGATTTACCACTACCGCTAATAATAAACTTTTAGCTTCTGCTAACAGGTTTTTCAGTGGATTATCGGTTGTAGGATTAATTTTATCTATAGAAGTTTTATTGTCTTGAGCAACTACGTTATTCTGATTTTCTGGTTTTTTCTGCTCAATGACTATGTTGTTTACCGTATTTGTTGTAGGAGTATCTTTGTTGACTGTTGTCAATGTATTTGTTGTGTTACTCTCAACAGCATTTTCAGCAACTAATGATGGTGTTGCCGTAGGTACAATAACTGAATCTTGTAATTTATTGGCTGGATAATCGTGAAAATTTTCAATCTCTGTTTTTGCCGAGTCTATATCTGAAACAGGGTTTTGTCGCACTCCTGCAACATCAACTTGACTAAGCTCTTGTTTACTAAGATTCTTAGCATTTTCACTCACAATCAGGCTTGGTTGCTCAACCTTTTTACTCAATACCTGTTGATAACAAGCTTGTAGCAAATTATTAGTAGCAAATTCCGGCGGTAATGTTTCTGGTGGAGTTGGTGTTGCTAAAGTTCCCGCAATTACTCGATGTTCTTGGCTAACGCTAGCATCTATTTGGTTTTGGCAAGAACTATCTTCTGATTTAATAATTATTGCGTTTTCTGGGGGAGGTGTCGCAGGTTGGTACAACATAGATTAAAGCAAACAAATTTCTATAAGTAGCCTCAACATCTTCCCGGCTACAAAAACATGGTTGGGAAGGATAAAAAACTAGCTTTTGAACTTATCAAACCTATCTACTCTGTAGATGATTTTTTAATAAATCTTTCACCCTTTGAGAATTCGGTTGAGTGCGATTATTCAGCTTGACATTATTATTTGTCGGCACTGTAAATGGAATGCCTTTATTAATCGCTACACCACCCAAATCTCCGTTGATATCCAACACATAATTACCAGGAGGTAATGTTTTATTGATGGGTAATACAATCTGACGGCGACTATCTGGTAAAACTGGTGTTCTGGGTAAACTACCAGCCGCCAGAACATTTTCTGGCATTTTTGCATTGGGCTGGCCTAAGTTACCTATGGGTTTTGTAGCTTCTGCACCTGGATATTGAGCAGCTGGCCAAATGGCATATTGACCATTAAGGTTAACAAAAGCATTTCCCTGACTAGAAATATCGAAAGATGCTTGTACAGAGTTAGATTTGGTGTCTACGTTAACAGAATTCAACACCCCATCTCGTTTAATATCTCCCACATAAGCATACACAGCAACCCCTAATTTGCCAACCACTCTCACCCCTTTGGATTTAGAGTTAGCAGGTGGCACTTCTTCAATCATGATTACCGCTCGATGCTCACCCGCACGGGGTTGGACACGGGGACGAATAGCAAAGCGGACGGTTTGGGCGCCACCAGCTGGAATTGTAAATTTAGAGGGTGTAAAAACAATCCACTGGTCTAAAGATTGTTCACTATTAGGAGGAATTACTTGTAATTGATTATTTTCATCTAGCTGCCAAGAGCGCACATAAACTTTTAATTCCACTGGTTTAGAGTCCAGGTTTAACACTCGGATGGCTTCGGTGCGTGTTTTATTACCACTAAGATTTATACTGAATCTAGGTGGAGTTACACCTATATTCACTGCTTTAGCCGGAGCTATATTCAGAGCTAATGCCCCAATTAAACCCAGGGTAAGACCTTTAAATTTTGACAACATCTACATCAATCCTCACACTTTAAAACACCACAAATTGACTATTTTTGGGATCTAAATTTCTCAACCCTAACGACGGTCAACTTTGACTAATAATTGTCCAGTATATTTGTCGGCAAACCGGGCATGATTTAGATTCAGTTGTAGTCGGAATCCACCTTCTACCACAGCTGTATTACTCTCGGTGTCACGGGAAATTTCCCTGATTGGTAATGGCTCGATGATTATTGGTACAACAGTATCGGAACGCCTGTCACTACTAATTGAACTGTCTCTACCATTGGCAGCTTTCATTTCATAGGTAGCATAGAGTGAATTTACTTGATCTATCGGCACTCGCATCTTCCAAACGGCAGGAAACTCTCTGGTAATCACATTAAATTGGGGAGGTGTTAATAAGTCTTTTGGGTTGACTGTATCACTGCCAATGGTCAAAGAAATTTCCGAATGTGTGATGGGAGGAATAGTCAGAGTTTGGGGAATAGATAACTGATTAATTTCTAGAGGGTCTACAGGAGAAGTTAATTCTGCTACAGTCTGAGCTTGTGTTCCTAGAATAAAAGCTATACTGGCACTCAAGCCGCCGAGCAAGTAACGCTTGTAGTAGTTTGAATTTAACTTATACCAAAAAAACATGAAACCAACACCAGATCGAAAGTTTATGTATAACTATATTCTGCTGGCAACTAAATCTTAGGCATCAACAGCAACTTATTCCTATTTCTGTGGGAATTGTCAAGATGTCTCAAAGATTGAATATGGAAAAGTCCCCCATTTTTCAGGGGGTAGGAAGTTAATTCCAACAATTAACTGCTTGAGTGCATCTGATGAGCATGAGGAGGAATATCTGTTATGTACTTGTCAGGTTAGATACAGATTTTTCCTCCCTATGCTGACACAATGAAGATTTACAAATTATGGTTATGGTGCTGGGTCTGGTCTGAAAGCTGTGACTTCGAGAACACCTGAGTAAGTTCCAGCAGTGATGTTATCGTCTGATGCTCCCAGGATCAATGTAATATCTTTAGGAGAAGCAGTAACTAGACCTTCAGCAGTATGTGTAACTGGGTAAGTCTCGTCAAAATCAACCTCAACAACAGCAGCACCAGCAGCAGCACCAGATCTTACAAATCCACTAGCAGGAGCTGTGACTTGTACTTGGTAACTGCCTGTGGGCGAGTTAGACCAAACTATGTAGGCACTGGGAATAGTTTTGGTCACACCTGTACCATTGAGAAAGTCTCCTGCAAATGGAGAAGTAGCATTCACAGTACCACCAACTTCTTCAGCTTGATCGTTGTCTTCACCAACGTAAGCAGGTGGAACAGATCCTGCTAACGGTCCGGTTAATGTTGCAGCAGTCAAATCAGCAGGAAGAATCTCCAAATCAATGTTCTCAATTGTTCTCAAATACAGAACTTCTGGAACCAGGACATTAACTTCAATGTTGCTGGTGGGGCCATCATTTTGAGTAATTTGTGCATGAGCAGGAGCAGCAACCACTGCGCTACCCAATGCAGCACCGAAAGCAGCTAGAGCTAAAAATTTGTTCTTCATAACGAAAGACAACTCCCTATATTTTGTGTTTGTGTCAATTTGTGTTGACTTTTAGTCAATTTCGTTCAATCAAGGCAATAGAAGTTTTAAGAAACTCCAACCAGTTAAATGTAGCTGGTTTAAATAGATTTTGTGTTTTAACAATCACCTCCTTTAAATTACATACAATTCTGTGTTATCAGCCCCGTCTGTAGCGGTGAAGAACAGCTTATTACCAACGACAGTGAGCGAAGCAGGGTTAGCATTTTGTCCAGAATAAATGTTGCTAACCTTACTTGTATTTAGCTCTGTGCCGTCACTGAACCACACCTCCCGACTGGTACCATCTGAAGCGGCAAAGGCGAGGATACCATTGAAGTTGACAAGGCTAGTGGGAATACTATGAGAATTACCAGATGAGATATTCTTAATAATGTTCGTATTTATACCATCTGTTTTCCATAGCTCTAAACCTGAAGTCGTATCATTTCCAACAAAATAGAGCGTATTTCCTACAGCAGTTAAGTAGATAGGCCCGAAACCAACATTTGGAGCAGTTCCATCACTACCGATAGGCTGGGTTCCGGCTTCCGTTCCATCACTCTTCCACAGTTCCAAGTTAAAGTCATTGTCGCTATCTGTGACAAAGTACAAAGTATTACCAACTGCTGTGAGTCTGTCTGGAGCGTAGGAATTATCACCGGGGGTAATATCTTTGAGCAAGCTGGCTGTAGTACCGCTTTGATACTGCCATACTTCATGACCACTTGTGCCATTGTTGGCGGTGAAGTACAAAGTATTACCAACTACTGTCAACCGGCGTGGAGTTGAGCTAGCAACACCGTCAGCAGTAATCACTTGTGTACCAGCTATAGAACCGTCAGTTGACCACAGTTGACTGTTATTTTGGGCTGTGAAGAAGAGGCGATTATTAAAAACCGTGGTATGGGTGGGTGTACCATTAGTAGCAAAACCAGGGTTAATGTCTACTAAATTCAGGCTTGAGCCATTATAAACCCAAAGTTGTCTGGTGCTGCTACTATCGACGGCGGTAAAAAATAGTTGGTTCCCAACCACAGTCAAATTACCTGGATCAGAATTACCAACACCAACATTAATATCACTAATCCTATTTACCGAAGTACCGTTATATTCCCACAGTTCCCTACCATACGTGCTGTCACTGGCGGTAAAGTATAATCTGTTGTTGAAAACTACTAAGTTACTTGGGTTAAAGCTAGTGTTATTACTCAGTTTGGTGGTTGTATTACCGTCACTGCTCCATAATTGGACACCATTTACACCACCATCATCAGCAGTAAAATATAGTGTATTACCCAATGCGGTGAGGTTGGCAGGGTTAGAACTACCAGTCGAATTAATGTCTTGTACTAATCTCGCTTGTGACTGTGCTGTGAGATTCAAATCATAGAAGGTATTAGCTAACCCAGATGTATAGACACGAACAAAGTATGTACCTGCATCCAGGGTAGCGTTAATACTTTCATTACTATTCCCCGGTTGGTTAGATATAGCGATTTGTGTACCGCCACTGTTAAGAAGTTGCACATCTGCATTAACTAGCTGCAAATCTGGATAGTTACTCGAAATATTCAGAGCAAGGCTGAACTCAGAAGTTGTATTTACAGTGAATTTATAGTAATCATTAGTGTCTATATTGCCTACAAATTCACTGCGGGAGATACTACTATTTAAGCTCCCCAAATCCTGTGCTGTTGTTGTACTGTTGGGGGCTTGATCTGTTCCAATTGCTTCAGCAGATGCACTCAAGGTATATTCAGCTGTCGTTGCCGAACCACGTTCAACTAAGATGGTGTAAGTACCAGCATTCAAGCTGCGCCGAACTGCATCTAAGGCTGTTCCCGACTGGGTTGAGCTAATAATGGTACTACCAGTTGCGGTTTGCAGATATAAATTCGCATCGGCTGTCAGGTATGTGAATCTGATATCTACTAGAGATGCTTCATTTAAGGTGAACTGGTAATAATCGCTAGTGTCTCCTAGGCTGACTTGATCTGATATGTCATAAGGTAAATTAATGGCAGTAGCAGTTCCAACTGTGTTTCCCCCTTCGTCTGGTGGGTCGGCGGTAAAGCTAAAATCTAACTGATAGTTACCCGGATCTGAGGAGGAGTAAGCCCGGATATAGTATGTACCAGCAGCAAGACTGCGATTAATTGACTCTGATGTTGTTCCAGCAGTATCACTGCGTTGGACAAGTAAACTGGCACTATTTATGAGTTCAAGATCAGCATAGAGAATATCAGTACCATTCAGACTACTCAAACCGATGTTAACTGTTCCACTATTGGTTATTGTGAAACTGTAGTAGTCGTTTGGATCTACAACTTGACCTGAGCCACTTACATAATCAGTTATGGGAGTTATGCTACCTGTAGCACTGAATGTACCAATATTTCTGGCGTTGGCAGTTGTATTATCGTCTATATTGGTTTGCTGAATAGCTTCTGCGGAGAGCCGAAGATTATACTCGGTGAAGGTTGATGAACCGAATCTTGGAAAAAAAGCCTGTGTGTAAAAGGAGTCGCTAGGCCCACCGTTGAGGCTCCAACGTATTCTCTCTGGATTAGTTCCACTATTGCTAGAACTGGCAATGACACCATTACCACTATTTCGCAGGGTTAAATTAGCATCATCAGTTAGTCCATCCAGTTCTAAGGTGACTATGCTGGAACTACTAATAGTGAATCTGTAATAATCTGATAAGTCAGAAATTGAACGGTTAAGACTGTCTTGAAATAAGCTTGGTGTGCTGAGGAGAGAACCACCAATATAGGTTGCAGTGTCTAGGGCTGTGGATGTGTTACTACCCGGATCGGGGAAGGGTGTTGTTCCGTTGTAAGTTCCCATCTTTGTTTCCTTGGTATTTTTATAAGTTCGACAATTAAGATTGCCAACGATTTACAGGATTGCCGCCTTAATTAGCACAAATTAATTGTCATCACTCAACCATAGTTAACCATTAGTTATGTCAAAACCAGGTTTGCTGGTGTGGAGTTGCAACCTAAGCAGAATTTTAATATTCCATTATGTGAATTTACGGCTTTGTTGTGGCTGGATAAATGGGAAAATTTCTCAATTTGAGTATCTATCCCATTAACAAGATGTTTTTATATTGTTAGGAGTTGTTTTATATATTATTAGGTTGCTGGTATCTGAGTTGCTAGTCAAGGTGTAGAAGTAGAATTTTTGTCATGTATGAATTTATCCTGATTTTCTGAGTAACTAGATTCTTTTTCACAAAATTTAAACTGACTCCGGAAGATATTTTTTTATCTTTCTGGCTTTTTGTTTTCTCTGGACAGTTTCCTCACATTTCAAGTGCATCTAGAATTTAACTTTTATGCTAAAAACTATGCTTCCGTGGAATTACTTAAAAATGCCAAGTTTCATCATGAAATTGTTAAATTATTTTAAATAGGATTAATCTTTTTTGGTAGGTATAAAATAAATGGTAGGATTAAATATTTTTTTGCAAAGATTACTAGAACAAAATCAGATAATCTGTGGGAAATACCGAGATGAGATTCCATAGCTGGAATCGAGGGGAATAAAATCACCCTCCCTGAGAAAAAGAGAGCATAAACGCGCTTTTAGCCTAATCAAAACTTAACAAACGCATTTCTTCGCAAACCGTCAAAATTAAATTTGCTGAACAACTACTTTCATCATATTAAACTGGACTTACGCAACTGGCATAATAGTAGGGTGGGTCAGATAACAAAAATACATTTATTTATTGACAGCATTTAAGCATTCTAAAGCACCCTACAAGACATCTTTAAGGTGACACTTGCGTAAGTCCTATCCAAGATAAAATGATGATGGGATAAATCCCCGACTTCTTCGAGAAATCGGGGATTTGGGTATGACGTGTTTTTAAGTTGAGCTACTTATAGCTACTTATATATGCTTTTGGTTGAGTTGCGATATGTTCCAAGCTACTCGTCGCCGTCTGGCTATCTGGTACACTGCTGTCACTGCTGTGCTGCTACTGCTGTTTGCTAGTGGTGTGTATTTATATGTGCGTAGTACGTTAATTGAACGCATAGATGATACGTTGAATCATGTGGTGGAAATAGTCGAGCGTTCTTTAGTGATTGAGCCAGTGAAGGGTGACGCTGAACAATTACATATTAATGTAGAGGCGAGTTTTCGCAACAATGCCCAGACGGTAGAAGATGACCATATTGATTTAGAATGGTTTAGTCCGACTGGTGAGTTAATCTGGTCTACTTTTTCTGAGCCTCTAAATGTTCCCATTCACAGTAACCGCACTGGTGAAACCGTCCACATACCCAAGGCAGCATCACAAACATGGGAAGATTCAGAGTTGTTATTGCGACAAGTTACGCAGCGCGTAGAAGTGGGACGACAGGTTTTAGGATATCTGCGTGTGAGTCATCCTTGGTTTGAAGTGACTAAACCGAGTCGTCAGTTAATTTTTGATTTAGCGTTGGGTACTGGTTTAATGGTGCTGTCTGTGGGTTATTGCGGTTGGTTTCTTTCGGGGAAAGCGATGGAACCTGTGGGGGAATCTTACCAACGTCTCAAACAATTCACAGCTGATGCTTCCCATGAGTTGAGAAGTCCGATTACGTTGATTCAAACGAATGTGCAAGTGGCTTTAGCTGATTTAGACTTAGCACCAGCCGAAGCTAGTATGTCAAAAAACTATCGACAACAGTTGAAGGTGGTGGAAAGGTTAACACAGCGTTTGGGCAAGTTAGTCAATGATTTATTATTCTTAGCACGCCAAGATAGTGGCATGAGCAAAGATGGTTTTGCAGATTGTCCGTTAGATGCTTTGCTGATGGAGGTGGTGGAAGAACAACAACTGCTTGCTACAGACAAAGCTATCTCGCTAAATTTGCATTTGGTAGATCCTCCCGCTTCGGAAACTAGCGCAGAGTTGTTAGAAAATTGGTTTACACTCTGGGGTAATTGGGATCAATTGGTGCGGTTGTTTACTAATTTGATTGGTAATGCTTTGCAATATACCCCAGGCGGTGGGGAGGTGAATGTAGAACTAGGACGCATAGATAAAATGCGCTACAACGGTGCGGCATATTTGCAAGTTAAGGTAAGTGATACTGGCGTAGGGATTCCATCTGAGGCGTTACCTCGATTATTTGACCGTTTTTATCGTGTAGATCCGGCACGCACCCATAAAACGGGGAGTCTGGCTACAGACAGTGCTACTGGTTCAGGATTGGGGTTAGCGATCGCTCACGCTATTGTCGAACATCACCAAGGTCAAATTCAAGTAGAAAGCACTTTAGGCAAAGGTACTACTTTTATTGTCTGTTTACCAATAACTCTTGAGTCTTAATTCTATATTCAATAATTGTTTCCTGTGATAGATGAATTCTCCTCACTTGCACTATTAATTTATTAAGTAAAGCTTGCATTGTTTACACAAAACCTCTAGAGGAAGCAGTTTAATGGCTAATACCTAACCACAGGATTATTCATCTAAACTGCTATTTTCTCTGTGGGAAATGCAGCTATAAATTTAGTGTCGGAGGCTGAAATGAGAACTAATATCAAAGAACAAGATACACCATTTTTAGAAAAAGTTCAGGAAAAAAGTGGTTTATCAGATATCTATGATGCCAGAGATATCACAGAAGTTGTATTCCGGGTGATGCGGGACTTGATGACTACAGAAACTGCTGACAGAGTGGAAGCAGAACTACACGAACCAGCAGAAATCAGTGAGGATAAATCACTGCAAATGGAAATAGCTGATTTATGGCATGATACAAATCCACTTGTGGGATTTTTGAGTCGGGTACGTCCACCTTGGCAGGGGCCTGGTATTTTTAAAATTGATAGCGATCGCTTTTTATTTCGGGTGGCAAATGAAGGCGGAATGCCCCCAAATGTAAACCGCGAACAAGTAGTTAAAGCCGTATTTTCTGCCACTAAAGACGAACTATCTCCCCAAAGAATTCAGGAAATTTCTAGTTGGCTACCTGACAAAGTACGTCAACTTTGGGATGAAGCTTAAAATTTTAGGGTGCTTTAGCTGAAAGTTAGGAACTGCCTGAAATATTGGTCATGTCCGTTGGAATAGTTATCATATCTGTGAGGGCTAGGGAACAGGGAACGGGGAACAGGGAACAGGGAACGGGGAACAGGTAACGGGGAACGGGGAACAGAGTCAGAGAAAAGTCTGCATCTTCAGTTAATTATCAGTAATTAACCGGACTTGATATTACAGCTATAAATTGTTTTCAGTAAACCTTAAATTGTAGTGACTTGGCCAGCTTAAAGTGTTGCATTAAAACTCTCTTGTGGGATAAGTTCTCTAGCCAGTCCGGTGCAGGCTAGAGAGCTTACACCACACACAAGAACTATATTTTTGCACTATTTTAGCCTTGCCACGCCACTACTTAATATTTACTGTTGAATCGGATTTTTTTAGACATTAAAACTCATACTTAAGAGAGAAAAAACCGTGATTTTTGTCTATTATTTCCGGTCTAAAGCTAGATATATTCAAAATTAATAGTTGCTAGACTTATATACGTCAAGTTTCAGTAATTAAGTTTATTTTTTATTGTTGAATTGGCTAATTAATAAATGTTTAAACCTGTAAAACTTAAATTTCCACAGGAGTTAATCATGTCTATACATTCTCAAAAGTTGCAAAATTCCACTAAATTATTTAGTGCTATCTGTGGAGGATTACTGATGAGCATATCAGCAATTCCTCAAGCAGTATCAGCACAGCAACCCCTACAACAACCCCTACAACAACCCATACCGGAACCTAATTCCAGAGTTAACCCTTGTCCTAGTATTTTTTACGAAAAACCGCACGATGAGCGGGTGTTAGTACCAAGGGGATGTCCTCCTAATACCTTAACTCGCAGGCTAGCAGCTCAAGGACTTTTACCGGCAACTTTACCCCCTGTCACACAGTCACCATATCAGCCAGGGATGGGTATGGGCGGTGAAGCACCCCAAACTCGCACTACGGGCATTAATCCCTGCCCTCGGATTTATTATGAAGAGCCTTTCAATACTAGAAATGTTGTACCTCAAGGGTGTCCTCCCAATGCTTTCACTCAACAGTTGATAGCACGAGGTATCAATCCTGAGCAAGTAATTCCGGCTCGCCCAGAGGTGTCTGTCGCTCAACCGCCCCTACCAAGGGAACGACAACCAGCCAGTGCTAGACTTGCACTCGCCAATGGTAGGGTAAATGTCAATTTAGTGAATAATACTGGTGCGGAGGTAACTTATCAAGTAATTGGCGATACGGAACCCCGAACGCTTCAAGGTAACTCTAATGTCATGCTCCAAGGTTTAGGCGCACCAGTTACACTGACAATCTACCGTAAGGATGGCGGATTAGTGAAGGTAATTCCACAACCCACCGGGGAAGCAGGGATGTTAAGAGTTACCCTCAACTCTACCACTGAACCCGGCGAAGATAAAGGTACAGTCAGAATTCAACAAGATGGTACTGTGTTTTTGAATTAGTCATTAGTCATTAGTCATTGGTCATTAGTTTTTCTCCCCCTGCCTCCCCTGCCTCCCCTGCCTCCCCTGCCTCCCCTGCCTCCCCTGCCTCCTGCCCCCCTGCCTCTCTTTTCACCTCCGCCCTGGCTTCTTGAGCATTTGCGTGACTCGATCCCGTAAGAAAACTTCTTTTTTACTATCTTCTAGGGTTTGTGAGAGGATGATGGCTCTTTCGTAAAAATTACGAGCTGTGGAATAATTCCCTAGCTGTTCATAAAGTTGGGCATAAGATTCAAAGGAGTTTAATTGTTCTCGCAGATTTTGTGATTGTTGGGCTAGGATTAAGCGTTGTTGCAGTAACTCGAAGGCGCGTTCATAACGCCCGACGGCACTGTGCGCTGCAACTAAACCATCAATCGCCCGTAATTGATTGGTGCGATCGCTGTTGATTTTAGCCATTCGCAAGGCTGCGCCATAAGTCCCTATCGTATCTGGATAATTACCCGCCGCTAGATAAACATCACCTAAGTTATTTAAAGTGTTGAGTTCACCGTTAATATCACCTGTTTGGCGGCGGTATTTGAGCGCGGTTTCATACAGTTTAATGGCTTGGTTGTAGTCTCCGAGCCTAGCTGATACTAAACCTAAATTACTTAAAGATAGTCCTTCACCTTCTATATTTTTGACATTGTGAGCAATTTTCAGTGCTTCCTCTACTGTCTTCCCGGCGGGGATGGGTTCCCCAGCTTGTAGGAACAATGTAGCCAGGTTATTTAAAGCAAATATCTGAGATTGAAAATCATGGGTGTCTCGTGCGATCGCTAACTGTCGCCGTAAAGCGTCTTCACCTTCTTTATAAAGACCTAACTGTATATAAGCCCTAGCTAGCAAATCATAGGTCGAACCTTTAGCTTTGACATCACCAATTAAGTGATAAATATTGAGTGCTTGTAAGCCGGATTCAATGGCTTTCGCCGCCGCACCAGCATGATATTGCTGCTGACTAATACGTAATAATTTATCGGCTTCATCTCTAGATTGTCGCCCAAATGAACTGCTTAAAGGACGATGCAGTTGTTGCGTAATGTCAACCGCACCCGCCGCCAGAGGATGAAGCAGCAAAGTCACAAGTAACAGGTAATAACTCAAAAACTGATATTTATTCACCCACCCAAAACTGAAAGTTTGAGGGTAAGGAATTAAATTTAAAACCGTATGCCTTCTGCTCATAAAACTTACCCCGGAAATTATCTGTTTCAGTACAAGCTTGCAAAAACAGTTTTATTTTGTCAATATCGAAAGTGACAGCATACGCGGATATACTTAGGCTATGATTGAGCCATATCCTCGCCCAAATAAATGGCACGAATGTCTGTAGGTAATTGTTCTTCTAGCATACGATAGCCTGACTGAAGAAAATTAGCTACCTCAGACGGTGTAATTTTTTCGCCTTCGGCTTGTAGGTAAGCGGCAATGCGCGTTTCACTCCAATGGAAAGTTTGAGCCATTAACAGCATTAAGCGCAATATTGGCGGTAATTGATCTAACGCCTGTTCGACATAACACCATAACGGCGGTGAAGTTGCTTGCAGAGAATAATGTATTGCCTCGGTGGGTGGTAGTTCAATTTCGTTAATGCAACAAGCAGTGAGATTAATTAGCCAGTTTTGTAAAGTCAAACCTTCCTGGCCGGCTGGGGGGTTGTTTAAATCTAATCCACCGAGTTGATAATAGATATGTCGCCAAGTTAGGGCAAATAAATACTCAGCTTGCACAGGCGATCGCGCTGAATGTTGAATTAAGGTGTAAACTATCGGACTGTAACGGCAAAAAATCACTGTGAAGTATCTGCCAGCATCAGGATGATCTTGAAACAAAGACAGCAGTTCTTGGTCACTGTGATGAAACAGCGACTTTACCAGTGGGTGATTAGCTTCAGGAAAATGAGGAATTTGCATAAAGCAGTCGGTAGATAGCAGTTAAGATAATATTGGCAATATGATTCTGAGTTTCAGCCGTATAATACCTTGACGTTAGTCTGTTTAAAGCTCAGACTGACTCTTGATACACTAGAATCAAGACCCTTTTTGAGTCTTCATAGACAATAATAAAAGCGGCTCCCTCTATATAATTTCTAATTTGTTCATGGTTATAGCAGCTAGTGTGATATCGTTCCTGCTCGCGCCTTTGACTTTAGGCTCTTTTTTGCCCTCCCTTCCCCTAGATAGCCTGTTTTCTACCCAAGGTATTATGGTGATGCTACTAGCAGCCTATGCAGGTGCTATGTGGCTATTTCTCACCAGCGCGCCCAAAGTTTATACTGTAATGGTTTCTGATCTAGAAATTGCCCGACAGTTATATGAAGGGCTGCTAGATTTACCAGCCGCAGAAGTGCCTTTGCACTACTACTACAACTACGAACAAACTATAGGCGCAACGGGGTTAGATCCGCTATATATGTCCACCAGTCCTAGCTTGTCAGGCAGAACAATGAACAACGGCAATGATGGGCTGTGGTATCAATTAAAGAAAAATACCCAACTACATGTGATTACTGGAGCTAGTTTAGGTACTAAAAATCAGCAACGTCATGTTTGTTTTGACCGTGACTGCCTAGAGATGATTTTATTGCGAGTAGAAACACGCGGTCTCAAGTTCAAGATTCGTAACCAAAAACCGCTCAATTTTCTCGTGAAAGATTATGAAGGGCGAGTTATTGAAATGGCTGAGGTAGCAAATTAGGCTGAAATGATCATTCTGCGACATCTTGCACCAGGTTGAAAAACTGGGTGGGATGAATGCTGGAAAAACCCGGTATTTTAGGTACTGTTAAGCATTTCGCACAATATAAGATGAGACATAGGGTGCATTTCGTCAACCTGAAACGCACCCTATTCTGTGGCTAACTCAAATGAAGTGGAAAAAAAATTATGTTTGCTGTTTATCCTCTGGTAATAAAATTTTACACTTAAAAATGAATCGATTCTCGACAGGAGATCGATTGCTGGAGGAGTTTTCACTCACACCCACCAAGACAGGAATATAGACGAAATTAACCTCTTTTTGCCAAAACTTTACTACCAGCAATCACTGGTGTAGGTTGCTTGACAAGATTCGCTAGCTCTTGTAGTTGGTGAATAGCTTCTGCACCTTCTAATTTCATTAATTCCCGATCATCCCGCATCTCTGTCCAGGTGATCCCATAGTCGGATACTAAAAACCGGATGAGGTGATTATTTCCCAAACTCACCATAAATGAAGCACTGTTCATTTGGTCGCCACAGGTGTAACAAGACGCAGGATATCCCCGTCTTTCTAGTACAATTGCCAAGGCTTGTAGGTTCATTACCAAGTCTTGAACGAATTGCCGGTGTTGATGCGCTAGTCTTTGAAACACTTTTGTCCTCCAGACACCACAGTCATTTGAGTCACTTTTATATTTTCTTTAGGTTTTCTCATCCATTGGTATTGTAAACTATTCATTACAATAACCGGACACTAATTAGGTAGTTAAATGGCTACCTAGCTTAAGGTAAGAGAAAACTTCATTGTTTGTCGTATCAAACTATTCAGTTTGCCAAATCAAACGAGCAGATAGAATTAGTAAAATGATGATTTTTGTGACAAAACTCTGTCTTGTGTAATTGTTCGTAACAGCGATCGCTCTCAGCTTAACTCAAGCTAGGTATTCGTCAACCACTGGAAAACCACGGATGGCAATTCCTGGGTAACATACATCCAATTTGGGTAATGCTCACAGATGTCAGCTAGTTTTGCCGTTTACTGTAGACTTGTTATGCCAGAAAAGATACATTTTTCTTGAGTGAGAGTTATTTTACCCCGTGATTTTGGTACATCCAACACACACCTCCTCAAGATATCAAGTGAATGGGCAAGGTTGCTGAGTTGCTAGTTTGAGCTTTGCCAGTCATCAGTAGTTTTGCTAACAACTTACACGAAATCCTCAATTGGAGGCAAAAGCCACTACTACTAAAATTTCTAGAAACTCAACACCACCCATGATCATACTCAGAATCATTATCTTGCCATTGCGGTAATCTGAGGCTGCCATTGCCAGAATGCGCTTTAATTCCACAGAGAATCTATAATTAAACTCTATAGAATAGATTAGATTTAATTATCCTCCAAGTTGCACACAAGTTTCTTCAAAAAACTCTGATAGCCGACCATCATATTGAATATTGAAAGCTGGCTACTCTAGCGCGGGTTATAAATAAATAGTAGCCTTGTTTACGCAACGACAAAATTGGTGTCAAACCAATGAAACACTAAAGCTTTAGCCGCTCTATGCAGTCACATCAATGTTGAGTAAGTTTTCTGGTTTCGACATAAACTGCAATCATAATTAATTAATGTTTACTCAATTGATCATGGCTGCAAAACAACTGGTAATAACCACCCTGAATGATGCTGATCGATATGCCAAACTAGGGTGAGAGTCTCCAAAATATACTCAACTATAAATTGGATGATTATCCTAGCTTAGTAAGCTTATATTCCTCCTGAATTTACGTTGATATCTTCTATCGGATGGAAGATAAACTAACTTGCGACTATTGGCACAAGTTAAGTAAATACCACTGGGCTGGCTTCACGCTCCTCAATTTTTGAGCATGAAACATTCAACCTAAGTATGGAAAATAGGTTAGGCTTGATTAGCCTAACAGTCCAGAGATAGATAAGAATTTTTACAAACTTAGGTTGAAACACTTTTAAAATTTTTATGCAACAACTTGCCACCAACCGAAGGCAGGCCCGATGAAACGAACTGTTAACCACACAACAACCATCACACCAATACCAATCCAGGCTCCGCGAGTAGTCAAACTCACAAATAATTCAGCTTGGCTTTTAGTGATGGGAACCCAAGGTAAGATTCGCGGATCTTGACCGTAATTTTCTCCCATTGTGGCTTTGCGACGTTTTGCTTCACCCATAATTTAGTAATTTGCAGTTCAAAAGTTCAACTCTAAATCCACTTTAATGCTTCTCGATTAAATTTTGACGAGTTTTTAAAGCTCTGATTTTGTGGCTTTGAGGTGGTGCTACATCCTAAGCAGAATTTTCTTCATTGTTATGAGCAAACAGACTTGGATCAAGATAGTTAATTCGTGCTAAAGGACTTAAGGCTGCTAGAACTTGAGAGCCATAGCTACGGTTGATCACACGACTATCTAGTAAAGCCACAATACCTTGATTTTCGCGCACAGGGGCTACTGCTCGTTGCAATTCATTCAAAGCTGTGGGTAGGAGATATAGCCGAAACCAATCTTGATGCGATCGCTTATAATGAGCTACCCTACCAGCTACCAGGGGATGTTCTAAAGATGGTAAAGGTAAAGTTGCAATAATTAACAATTGCGGTGCTGGTAATACTCCTTGATGTTCTCGCCAAAACTCCCAACCACTCACCAAAATGCCGTTTTCATCTAAACAGGTTTTTTCTACCTGCACCCGTGAACCAAACTCGGCGGCGAGAATTGCTCCCACTTGCGCCTTCAGTGGCACATCCCCCACCAATAACAAGGTTAGCCCTGGTGCTGTCGCAGAAAGACATACCAGCGTCCGCACCTTATGAATAAATGCTGCTTGAAATTCCGGCGTATTGGGTAGGGGCAATTGGTAAGGAATGTAAAGTTGAATCGCTTCTGATTGGCTATCAGAGGCAAATTTCAAGCAAGTTACATCTTCTAAACCCAAACGTTGACGGAATAAAGGAGCCTCTGTTTCTGGCTCTAAAGCACTACCAATTAATACTACTGGTTGCCGTTGCCAAATCGGTGCGAGACTGGCAGCTAACTCAATTGGTGCGTAGTGCAGAGAAAATAAACCTTGACGACGGGCAATAGTCGCCCAGAACAAAGGCACGGCTGAATCATCGTTGACTTGTGAAAATTCTTTACAGAATTTTTGCCACACTTGTGGTAAACCTTCGACTGAGGTTAACACCGCACACAGATGTTGAAAGATATCCGCTTCTGAGTGCGAAATTAAATAGCATTCGTAGGGGTTAGGCGGATGCTTGAATAATTCCTGTGTCAGTTGCGCCCTGGCGGTGCGAATTGTCTCGGCTTGCTGAGGACAAGCCAAGATGAGTTCATCCCAGTCTTGGGGTTGAAGAGTTTGGGTAAGTTGATCACGTACCCAATCTTCCAAATCATCTACTCCATCAATAATCGTAGGTATGCCTGGGGGAAAATCATCAGCATCTGTCAGCTGTCGTTTTAACCAAGCTTGCGGAGAAGTGAGAAGTATTCCTTGGAACTCAGAACCAGGCCAAGTGTCACCGGTTCTAATTGGTTTGTTAGCTTGCAGCCATTGCTGTAGGCGAGGAATTTCCACCCGCAATAGCCGTTGTTGTACTGCTTCCGTGGCTACAATGATTACAGCCCCCGGCCACATCAAAGCAGATGCTACAAAACTGGTGCGGTACAGCCCTTGATAGCCGCAAACCGCGCCGACTTGAATTAACGCACTACGTCCCAAACGTAAAGCCCGTGCTACCAACCGTGCCATCGTTAAGTGATGGGGCCAGGAAGGGAAACCCGCTTGCGATCGCAGGAAGTTATGTAATGACAAATGGACTTCTGCCTCAATCACACACTTAAAATCCCATACAAAATGTCGTTTACTGCCAATAGCCCCATTTCTATTATGTTGTCATTTGGGGGTTGTTAGTTCTTCAGCCCATTAATGACAACTACCACTGATTCATCTTCACTGACTGAATATCCTAAATTATGCCAACTTACACAGGAATCTCCAGCGAAGCCTTTCGCCATCCACTGGATAGCCAAGCCGAGCAAGCTTTACGCAGTTTACCGGGATTTGATCTCATCGCTCGTAAATTTGTGGAATTTTTCTACGAACGCCCTCAGTTAGTCTATCTCATGGGCAACACCATCCAAGTCGGGCCGCGTCAATATTCCACTATTTACCAGATGTTTCGTGAATGTGTCAGGGATTTGGACATTTATCCCGAACCCACACTGTTTGTTGCACAAAATCCCCAAGCAAATAGCTATGCCCTCGGCCAAGAGCATCCTTACATAGTGATCAATACAGGGATACTAGACTTACTAAATGAAGCCGAAATTAGGGCGGTGCTAGCCCATGAACTGGGGCATATTAAATGTGGTCATACTATTTTAATTCAAATGGCGATGTGGGCGATGGGTGCCGCTTCTGCACTAGGTGACTTAACCTTGGGCATTGGTAACTTGGTGTCTCAAGCCTTGATTTACGCTTTTTTTGAATGGCGGCGAAAAGCTGAGTTATCCGCAGATAGAGCAGCTTTTTTGGTGATAGATGACTTAAATACCGTCATGTCTTCGATGATGAAGGTTTCTGGCGGTAGTAGCCAATATATGAACGAATGTAGTTTACAAGAATTTATCAAGCAGTCAGAAACCTATCAGGCATTAGACGAAGATGGGCTAAATCAAGTGTATAAATTCTTAATGTACAACGGCGGACAGGGCATGATGTTGAGTCATCCTTTCCCGGTGGAAAGAGTGCAGTATTTACGCCAATGGGCAACATCATCAGAATATCAAGAAATTCGCCGGGGTAATTATCAGCGATCGCCCGCTTCCGGCGCAGTCGATGTAGCCTCCCAAACCCCAGAAACCGAAGCCGACATTTTGCGCCGTCAAATCGCAGAATTACGCCAAGAAATTGACAGAATCAAAAAATCAGAGTAGTTGTTGATGGTTGACTGTTGACTGTTGACTGGGTAAAAGTCTTCTCCCCCTGCCCCCTGCTTTCTCATCTCCCTCATCTCCCCTACTCCCCTGCCCCCCTGCTTCTTCCTTCTCCCTCATCTCCCACCCTGCGGGTGAATCCTACGGAGACGCTACGCGTTCGCGTAGCGTCTCGTAGAGAACGCGGTAGCGTCTCGTAAGAGAAGCAAGCTACATCCCCCTCATCCCCCTCATCTTCCTCATCTCCCCCTGGAAACTGCTAAATATGGCAATCAACTTTCCAAAGTGGCTATCTTTGCCCCTAATAGCTGCCACTCTTGCCCTAGTTCTACTGATGCCGAGTGTTGCCTTGGCAGCACCTTTTAGATTTCAACTCCTCTCTCAGCCAATTATTGCCCCTGTTGTCAATGTTGTTAATCACTACCCTGATTTGTCTAAGTTGGATTTGACTCCGTTGCAGCGTCAACAACTCCAAGCTATACTGCAACGCCGCAATAAAGACATCTCAGCCGTTTTAAATTCAACCCAACGCACTCAACTGCAACAAAAAATCCATTCTGGTAATAACCTCAATCAAGCTTTGAGACAACTAGAGTTAGCACCAGAACAGCAGCAATTAATCCAGGCTATAGAGCAATTAACTACATTGAAACTTCAGGCAACTTTAGCCCGATATTCCCTGCCCAATTAAACCGCAAGGTATTCATCTTCCCAAACCTCCCTGACGTTCACATTTAAAGCCTCGACTTTCCCACGCTGGCATATTTACATCAGTAAGTTTGGTGACATTTGTACATGAGGGTTGAATGATTTGACTGACAACCGCCCATAATAAACTACGTATTATGTCTAGTGCCGTTTTTAAAGCAGACTCGTAATTACCAGGAATACCTGTTTCCTGAACAATATCGAATTCAACCCAAATCCCATGAGAGCCTAAGAGAATCTGCGCCATCCATTGAGCGCGAGGTAAGTGAGTTGGGGAAGTAATCAGTTTGACTTTGTGTACTCCCCATCTGCGTAAAATCGGAATTCCGTAATAGAAATTTCCAAAGGTAGAATTAGCACATTTTTCTAGCCACACGTTTTGCAAATCTGTTGCTTCTCGTTGAAAAATTAGCCATATACATGGGTCGGGAGAACCTTGAGAAATTAAAATAGGGATTTGTGGATTTTCTTTGGCTGTTTGGGCAATATAAATTTCACGGCGAATACTGCCACCCAGGACAAAAAAGGCATCCACTGGCTGGGAAGAGGCGACAACTAGGTTTATAGTGGTGACAATTAACCAACTTGCCAACAATAGGCATAAAACCCAAGCTGATTTTTGTAACAACTGCAACGGTTTGCGGCATTTGCTACCAGGTTTAATTGATAAATTTTTGGTAAATTTACGTCTCATAACATAAGACAAAAAACCTGCTGATTGCAGTAACGAAAGACCCACACTTGAGCCAACGAAATGCTATCTTATAGAATTAATATATGGAGGAAATAAGACAGTTGCACAACTGTCACACTATTGTCACAGTGTTAGATTAGACTAACAAAGAATTAGCAAATCCAGATACGGTTTGTTTGATAAATTAATGCAAAATTTTAGCATAATTGAAAGGGTAAGATGATGAAAGAAGCCTAGCTAAAAAAATGAGTATAAAAACTTAAGAATTTCTCAAAAGCCTGATTGCTAAACTGTCAACAACATCGTAAATCCCTGCTGATATACATGAACCAATCTGCGAAACTTCACTCGCCCCTGCAAGTAGCCCTAATTGGAGGAGCGATCGCCACAACTGCCTCTGTCTCTGTATTTGGCTCTGCTTGGACTCGTAGTGTTCACGCTGCCTTACAAGACAGTCCTAAAGCATTAGTTGACCAAGTGTGGCAAATAGTAAATAGTGAATATGTTGACGGCAACTTTAATCAAAAAGATTGGCTAGCAATAAGGCAAAGCCTATTAAGTAAAGAATATTCATCTAAAGAAGAGGCTTATGTAGCGATTCGTGAAGCTCTACAACAGTTAAATGACCCATATACACGCTTCCTTGATCCGAAACAGTTTGAAGTCTTAACTAATCAAACTTCTGGGGAAGTGTCTGGGATTGGGATTCGCATGGAAATCAATGAACAAACCAAGCGTTTGACAGTTGTAGAAACCATAGAAAACTCCCCAGCTTTAAAGGCGGGAATTAAAGCAGGCGATGAAATTTTGGCTATTGATGGCAAATCTACTCAGCAAATGAAAATAGATGATGCCTCCAAATTAATTCGCGGCAAGGCAGGTAGTAACATTACACTTCGGTTAGGACGTAAAGGAAGTAGTAGCTTTGATGTGCAACTGACAAGGGCAAATATTGAAGTGCCAACAGTCAGTGCGACAGTCAAACAAGAAGGAAATCGTCGCATTGGTTACATTCGTTTGCGTGAGTTTAGCGCGCACGCCGCAGATCAAATGCGCCGAGCTATCCGGGATTTGAACGGGAAAAAAGTAGATGCCTTCGTTTTAGATTTACGTGGTAATCCTGGCGGTTTATTACAGGCGAGTATTGAAATTGCTCGGATGTGGTTAGATGACGGTAGGATTGTCCGCACAGTGAATCGTAAGGGAGTCAACGAAAATACTAGAGCTAATCGCACCGCTTTGACAAAACTGCCTTTAGCAATCTTGGTAGATGGTAATTCAGCGAGTGCTAGTGAAATTCTCACAGGTGCGCTTAAGGATAATAAGCGAGCAGTAGTCATCGGCTCTCAAACCTTTGGCAAAGCTTTGGTACAGTCAGTGCATGAACTCTCAGATGGTTCTGGCTTGGCGGTGACTATTGCTCACTATTACACCCCCAATGGCACAGATATCAATAAAAAGGGAATTATCCCAGATATTAAATTAGAGTTAACAGAAGCCCAAGAGCGTCAGTTAGCAACTAATCCCAGTCTGATTGGTACTCAGAATGATCCTCAATATAGTCGGGCGATCGCTGTTTTATCTAATAACAACTTTGCCCAACCCCCATTCAATCAGCCCTCTCAATCCTTGAGTGTTGGTATCAACGACTGGAAATTTTAAAAGTTAAATTTTGTGATCAGGTGTTCCAATATCAGCATTCTCAGTTATAAACAGCCTGACTTGACTAATATCTGATTGTGGATGGGAATACTAGGGACTGGGTACTGGGTACGGGATTTTTCCCCTCTGCACCCCTGCACCCCTGCACCCTTCCCTTTGCTCCACAATCACAGGCACTATGAACTATCAGGAAATTGATACAACCACCGCCAGCAATTTCTTGCCAATGGTATCGGTGGTTGTTCCTATTTATAATGGTGCGGCAGATTTACCAGAGTTAATTAACTGTCTGGTGTCTCAAACCTACCCAAAAGATAGGGTAGAATACCTGCTGGTAGATAATAACAGTAGCGATCGCACCCTTGACTATCTCAAAACATCTGCCGCTAATTCCCCAATTACCATTCGCCCCTTCAGCGAAAACCACATTCAAAGCTCTTATGCAGCCCGTAATACTGGTATCCGTGCGGCTGTGGGTGAGATTTTGGCGTTTACAGACGCTGATTGTCGTCCCCAACCCCAATGGCTCACATCATTAATTCAGCCGTTTATTGCTCCAGATGTGGTGATTGTGGCCGGAGAAATCACCGCACTACCCGGTCATACGCTCCTAGAACAACACGCAGAGCGTCAAGAAACTTTATCTCAAAAGCATACCCTAGCCCATCCCTTTTGTCCCTACGGTCAAACTGCTAATTTAGCAATTCGTCGCACTGCATTAGCAACAGTCGGTTTATTTCGTCCCTATCTGACTACTGGCGGTGATGCAGATATTTGCTGGCGGATTCTACAAAAAAATATTGGACGTTTAGAATTTGCCCCAGAGGCGATCGTTCAGCACCACCACCGCACTACACTGAGAGAATTAGCCAGTCAATGGCGACGCTATGGACGCTCAAATCGCTATTTACACGAATTACATGGTGTAGCGTTAATGCCAGAGATGAAACTTCCAGATATCAGCTACCGTTTATTACGTTGGTTATTGAAAGAATTACCACGGGATAGTGTCAAGGCGATCGCCGGTCAAACTTCATTGATAGATTTATTAAATACTCCCATTAGTCTGTTCACAGCTAAGGCGCGTGCAGCTGGACAACGAAATGCAAAATTATCTGAACAAGCCAAGACAATCGAGTGGTTAGAGAAAGTTTGAATTTTCAATTCAGGATTCGCTACATTGGAAATAGGTAGACCATAAGGAAATGTTCAATGTCAGCACAACTGTTACTGGTAGATGATGAACCCGGATTACGTGAAGCCGTCAAAGACTATTTGCAAGAAAGCGGCTTTGTTGTTCAAGTTGCCAGTAACGCCCGTGAAGGTTGGGATTTAATGCAACACAATACACCCGACCTAGTAATTTCTGACATCATGATGCCCCAAGTGGATGGTTATCAGTTTCTCAAACAATTGCGAGATGACCCCCGCTTTCAATCGCTACCTGTAGTATTCTTGACAGCTAAAGGCATGACGAGCGATCGCATTCAAGGTTATCAAGCTGGTGTTGATGCTTATCTCCCCAAGCCCTTCGATCCTGATGAGTTAGTGGCAATAGTAGAAAACTTATTGGCTAGGCGCACCGCCAAGGCTTCAGTTGCACTTGAAGCCGGCGAAACACCTGATATTGCCGAATTAGCCAGTCAAATTGCTCAAATTAAGGCTTTATTAACCCAAAGAAATGCGATTTCTCAATCCCCAGCCCCTTTTAAAATCGATTTGACCCCCAGAGAACAAAGTGTTTTAAACTTGGTAGCCGAAGGGCTAATGAATAAAGAAATCGCCCGTCGCTTAGAAACCAGTGTGCGAAATGTCGAAAAATATGTCAGTCGTTTATTTAGTAAAACCGGTACTAATAGTCGTACCGAGTTAGTTCGTTTCGCCTTAGAACATGGTCTAGCTCATTGACACTCTCACCGTTAACCCCTAGCCTTTGAGCCAGGGGTTTTCACGTTCCCATTATTTTCTATGATTTCGGCAAAAATACCTATGGCAGCAGTATGGTTAGATATGAGTCCAACCTTGCCCATAAATGAATGTAATTAACAAATCAATGGCTGAAAAATCGGAGGAATTGATCATCAATTAATGATGTCGCAAGTATTACAGATTGTGGTTGATTGGCGGTGATGCTGACTAAATTAATACCTGCAAATGAAAGTAAAACCCTGGTTAACGATATTACCTGTAGGCTACGAAAGAGCAGAAACTGTGATACACCCTAAAAGCCAGGCAGATTTGCATTAGTAGACACTCATTTAGGTTAAGTAGTGAAAAGAGTGAAGACCACTGTAGATGCTTGATTTAGCTTATTTCTGAGTAGGTTAACAGCTTGTATGTAAGCATAAGGTTATACAAGCTTACTGCTGATTACAGCTTGATTGTTAGCTATTGATTATTATCAACCGCATTACGTAAACGCATCAGTTGGCGGCGCATTTGGGGCGAGGCTTTAAATTCTGTGATTTCCTGGGCTTTTACAGATGCTTGTAGCATTTCTAAGAAATCATCTGAACCTTCTGTCAGGGCATCTAGTAGCACTTGCAACAGTTGCTCGCGATCGCCTAGCAAACTCTTTTCCTCAATTAACCGAAATTTAAGATTTATTTCGCACTCATAAACACCTACTTCGAGATTATTTATCTGACGTGGTAATGCTTTCGAGTTCATAATTCTGACGGTTCCTTTACTTGGTGGTCATGAGGGTGAGGAGCTAATCCCTTGCACAAATTCTTTATATTTTTTTTGAATTTACTCTGTTTGAATTAATAGTGTTTTTTCCCGTGATAGCATTTATATTCCATTGCACTCTCCTGTGTTGATTTAGATAGACTTTTACTTTGCTGTAGTGTAATCTTCCTTTGCCAGATCAGATTCAGGCAAGCCATAACTATTATTCAGTTTTTGAGATTCGATACAATAAAGTTTCTGTAAGAACTTGTTCAAACTTTTTAAAGGTTTTTACATCAACTTTATTTTTCCGTCAATAATAGTTTGAGTTTTTACTCAAATTATCGTAATTACACGTAAGCAAATCTGCTGTTTTTGTGGGCATTGATTACAGCTAGACTCATTTGGTGGCTAATTACGTAAATTTACTTGATGTACGTTTTTTTATCATAAAATTGTGGCAATTTTGATGAACAAATTTATCAAAAATCAAAACTTGGTTTTCAACAATAGCATAGTCTCAAAGCTAAATTAACCTGAAGGTCAGGAATGGTTTCTACCCTTACTGAAGAAAGTAGGGTAAACAGGGGAGGTTGGGGAACTCCCTCCCGTCAGACTTTCATGACAAACATACAGAATCTACCTGTAAGTTTAGAAGGCTCTGGCTGGCTTTGCCAGGCCAATTCATCTTTACTGGTGATTCAGTTAAAATGATTTCAGTATAATCAACCCAAATCTCACATCCTGCTATGGAAAACTCGATGCTGCTTAAGTCTACAACCCGGCATATTCGCATTTTTGCAGCAGAAATCGACCAGGAAGGCGAACTGGTTCCCAGTAATCAAGTTTTAACGCTGGATGTTGATCCAGATAACGAATTTAACTGGAATGAAGATGCTTTACAAAAGGTTTATCGCCAGTTTGATGAACTGGTCGAAGCCTCCAGTGGTGCAGACCTCACAGACTACAACTTACGCCGGATTGGCTCTGATTTAGAACATTATTTGCGATCGCTCCTGCAATCAGGTGAAATCAGCTACAATCTGTCTGCACGCGTCACTAACTATAGTATGGGTCTGCCCCAAGTGGCAGTCGAATAGCAGTCCCTGACTTTCCACAATTGCCTGATCTCAAAGAATTCTTCAGGCAAGATCAGCGCAACCAGAACTGTCACCCACAAGAGGTGGGGCTAGGGGCTAGTCAAGCCTCTAGTTTCTTCGCGCTGTTGCTGATGCGTCAATCCCCACCTGTTCATGGATATCATGATTGATTTGGTTTACTGATTCCCAAAGACCTCATCATCGCCTCCAATTAATAGTAGATTTTGATACAAAAAATTTCTCAAAAAATCGCAATAATACGATCACAATCAGCAAATTTAGCAAAAATTTACATGAATTTTCTTTGGCTGGAGAATATTGTGGTGAAGTGAAAGATTACTGACCTTGAGAAAACTTGTTTAATTAATTTCATCATACCAGATGCGTATTAGGCAGCCTGACATGAGGATTCTGAAGTGAGAAAAAGTTGGTTGAGCTATCTTAATTCTTAATTAAAGTTCTGAGCAGAGCAGCAAATTATAAACTAGAAAAATATCTGTTTTTCTCAATGGCGGACTCAGGCAGTAGTGACATAGTAACAGCAAAGGCAACAAAGAGGGTGACAGGGTGGAAGTTAGTTGCTGGAATAATAGAAAGTCACAGCCGCAGAGAAGCTATGATCAGGCTGGAAGTTTGACAAAGGAGTATGTTATTTGTATAAGACTGTAAATTAGGTAATAAGTATGTTCTGGTATCTGCCAGCTAAAATCATCATTACACCTGAGATACTGAAAATTTCAGGAAAATAAGCGGTTAAAATTGCCGCTACCAGTGCTGTTAAAAAAATGCCAATCGCTGATCGGTGCGAACACTATGACAAATGATGCGGCAACGCTCTACTGCCCTAATGAACTTTGTCAGGCGGCAAACCCCCTGACGCACAAGTTTTGCCAGCGATGCTCCACACCCTTACCTAAACGTTATTTATGGGTGGTAGGAGATGGTTTAGGCGTAGGCAGCCCTGGAGAAATATTAGCCGATCGCTATTTGATCATCAATCAATCCGTTGTCTTCGATACAAAACCTGGGTTATTACCCCAAGCCCCAGAAATAGACAACATCCAACCCATCAAACCTTATCTGAGACTGATTCCCTATCGCTTACACATCCCGCAGGTGTATGGAGTTTTACCCATACAAGAAGGACGCATCCGCCGGGAAATTTTGCTATTAGAAAAACCGCCCCTATTCACAGACAGTTTAGCCCAAGAAGTATATCTTTATAGCAGCTTAACCGAGGCTTGGAGCAATGCCAATTCCATGCGCCAACTCAATTGGTTATGGCAAATTGCTCATCTTTGGCAACCTTTAAAAAGCGAAGGCGTTGTCTCTAGCTTACTGGAGCCGGAGTTATTGCGGGTAGAAGGGCCATTAGTCAGGTTATTAGAATTGAGTTGTGACTCGCACTCAGCACCAGAGTTACCAAAATTAGGAGAATTTTGGCAGCAACTACGCCGCTATGCCAAACCAGCGATCGCGCCATTTGTTGACCAAATTAGTAATTTATTGATTGAAGGTGAAATCAACTCTCCAGAACTATTAATAGCATTTTTAGACCGAGGGTTGGCAGAGTTAGCCAAATTTCAAACACCTACCATTCAAATTATTACAAAAACTGACACCGGCCCCAGGCGGGAACGTAACGAAGATGCCTGTTATCCGCCTAGTGATACCATCTTGAGCAAACCACCGCAACCCACAGTTTTAGCGATAGTTTGTGATGGCATAGGTGGACATGAGGGGGGAAATGTCGCCTCCAACTTAGCCATTGAAACTATTCAGCAGCAGGTACAGCAACTAACCAAAGTACCCTCTGATCATATAGAACCTTCACTGCTGCTAGCAGATTTAGAAATGGCTGTAGCCAGCGTCAATGACAAAATCAGTCAGCGTAACGATAGCGAAAATCGTCACGGGCGCAAACGCATGGGTACAACCCTAGTCATGGCGTTGCCGATTGCCCACGAAATCTATATTACCCATGTAGGCGACAGTCGCGCTTACTGGATTACCCATCACGGTTGTTATCAAGTTACCCTGGATGACGATGTAGCCTCACGGGAAGTGAGATTGGGTTATGCCGTTTATCGTGAAGCGGTGCAACAAAGTGGTTCGGGTTCTCTGGTGCAAGCTTTAGGAATGAGTCCCAGCAGTTCATTGCATCCTACAGCCCAAAGATTTATCTGTGACGAAGATGCTGTATTTCTCCTCACCACAGATGGTTTAAGTGATTTTGACCGTGTAGAAGATTATTGGGATACAGAAATTTTACCAATTCTCACGGAGAAAAGTCAATTAGTCAACGTTGCCGAGCAACTGGTGGAAATTGCTAATACCAAAAACGGACATGATAATGTGACCATTGCGTTAGTGCATTATCAAGTGAGATATGTGGAACCAGAGTCAGCCATTCAAGTCGTAATTCCAGATAGCACCGCCATCAGAACTGCAACCCCAGCAGCAAACGCCACACAACAAATATTACAAGAAGGCAACCCCGACCAAAAAACAAAAGTCATTCCCGCCAACTTCACCAGCAACATGACGAAGTTGCCGTTAACTGTCATCGTACCTTTGTTCTTAGTGGTTGCGTCTGGATTACTGGGATATGGGGTAATGCGGTGGAGAAACCCAGCGACTAACCCGGTTGCAACTCCGACTGTACCAGCAACTAGCAGCACAGCCCAACAAGAGCGATCGCTTGCTAACCTTGCCGTTGGTGCGGTGATTAAAACCAAAAATGAAATTACTTTGCCAAATCAGGTAAAACTACCACCAGACACATTTTTAGAAGTGGTGGAGAAAACAACTAATAGCGCAGTTGATTCCGGGGATGATCAGGTATCTTTGGATGTGTGTGCCAATCCCACACAACCACAGAAAATCTTAGAAAAACCAGTTTTAATCAAATCTTCGGAATTGGCAAACTGGCAAGTAGATGTATTGCCCGGTGATGCTGATACTCCCTGTAACAGTTCTTCAGTAGACAGCCCATCCCCAGCACCAAACACACCATCAACAAATACTCGATAAACTTGTGAAAACCTGAAATAATACAGATAACAACCACACTGAAATTTATCAACTCAAAGTTTTCCTATAGGAAAATTATTGGTGGAAATGATCTGTGTTCACTCGTTAGTGTCATCAACCCATGCCATCCCTGAACCTGGCGATCGCCCGTCTCATCAATACTGGCAATAATAGTTTCGCCATTTGGGTGGTTAAGGCTCCCTATCCCAGTGGCTATGTTTTGCGTGACTGTGTATGGCCGGTGGAACTCACTCAAGTTTGGCAAGAATGGCAGCAAATGTTTGCTGGTCATAGTGGTATAAATATTTCCACCGGCTCAAGCCAACGCTCAGTCAACCAAGCCCCGATGAATTTAGTCTCACCCCCCTCTGGTCAGGCTACTGGTTACGGCAGTCGATTAATGCAATACTTAGGGATTAATCTCTGGCGTTGGGTATTTGAAGGGCCAATTCTCGGTAGTCTCGAACGCAGTCGTGGTATGGCAATGGGTCAAAATACACGGCTACGCTTTCGCTTAGAAATCCGTGATCCAGATTTAATCGCCCTACCTTGGGAAATTATGCAACGGGAACCCGGTCAACCCGCCATGTCCCTGTCGCCAGATTTACTGTTTAGCCGCACCACCAGCGAAGTAGAACCACTTCCAGATTTACACACCGACCAAGCCCTGAAAATTCTCCTGGTTTTGGGCTACGATCAAAACCTGCAACTGCAAAAAGAAGCCGCTATCCTCGAACAAACCTTGTTAAATGGTGGTCAGGTAGGTAGCTATGGTCAAAGGTATGCTCCTTGTAGTGTCAAAACACTCCTACAACCAACTCCCCAAGAGTTAATTCAAGAGTTAGAAACTAAAGTCTATAACGTGTTTTTCTATGCTGGTCATGGTCTACCAGCACCCGATGGCGGATTACTGGTTTTACGCCCAGGAATGAATCTCAATGGTATAGAATTAGCCCAAGTATTAAATCGGAGTGCTGTTAAATTAGCAGTTTTTAATGCTTGTTGGGGAGCGCAACCAGCCGCGATTAATCATCAAGCTATCCCCGCTAGTAGCTTGGCAGAAGTTTTAATTCGTCATGGTGTGCCGGCAGTTTTGGGCATGCGTGATGAAATTGCTGACCATGAAAGTCACAGTTTTATCCAAGTATTTGCTAAAGCTTTGCGATCGCGCAAATCAATTGATGAAGCAGTGGCAGAAGCTAGGCAAGAACTGTTAACACTATATAAATACAATCAACCGGCTTGGACTTTACCAGTTCTCTATTTACATCCAGATTTTGAAGGTGAACTGATTAAAGATGTTGAGGAAGGTGTCACAGAAATCCCAGAAACTGCTATGCCTTTCTTGAATTCTCCCGCACCAGTTGCTTGTTTGCGATCGCTTTCCCCCGGTGGTCGTACTTGGTTGTTACGAAACGGTGTCACCCGCATTGGCCGCACCAAAGACAATGATATTGTCCTCCCTGAACCCTATGTTTCTAAGCGACACGCCGAAATTCTCTGTCGCAACACCTTTACTGGTACTACTAATCTCAGAACTTATTATTTACAAGATTTTTCTACTTATGGTACAACTTGGTGTTTAGGTGCTAATGGTTGGCAACAAATACTTCGAGAGGAAGTCCCGTTAAAATCGGGAATGCAACTCAAGTTTGGTAGTTCTAGAAGTGAAACTTGGGAGTTTATTATCGAAGACTCTCAAACCTGAGTAAAACTTATGTCAAATTGGCAGCAATAATTTTGATCAAAAACTTCTTTTTTGCGGAAATTTGCATTTGACAAGTGTAGCTGTCAATGTCCCTAAATTAATCCACTAGGAAGCAATCCATGACTCATCAGATTAACAGTTCAGACGCTTACTATGCTGTAGCATCTCAAGTGGAATTAGAATTATTATCAGCTTTATTAGAAGCAGAAGATGCTACCTATCCTTGGAATCCAGCCGATAATCAATCAGAAGCATATTTTGAGGAATTAGAACGGCAATTTGCTTTGCAAGATGTGCTAGATGAGGAAATCACTAGCAGATCACCAGCTTTTTATCACCAACTAGATACTCTCTGGTCACAGGTTAGTTATTCTTCATATTACAATTGTAATACAAATGCCTCATTGGTAGACAGACTGCAAAAAAATTTAACTAACGTTGTGGCTGCTGGCGTACCGCAAAACTGGCTCAATGCTATCGCTACCAAAGCAACTCAAATGTTGGCATCTCCACAATCAATGGGTGAACAATTGGTGGAATGTGTACAGGCTGTACTACCCTCATGGACAGCAGAGGATTTATTAATCTTGGCTCGTCCTTATGCCTATGCCATGCGTAGCAGTGAACCGCAAAGTTTAACATCGGTAATCAGCAATCTGGAAAATCAAGATTGGACAGCTTTATCAGAAATCGAGCAAGCTAAATTGAGCATGGCGATCGCTTACCATGCTCTCCAAGAAATTAACGAATTAGAGACACAAGCCTGATTCATATTTTCTGTTGTTCTTCTCAGCTTGGCTTTGATATAACTTAAATTACCAGGAATCACAATTGGTGTGAGGATGATTGTTTGAGACTGCTAAAACAGGCGATTCATCAAAACTCTTCATCCTAAATTCTCCATCCCCAGGATTATGTCCTACTCAGGTGAAGCTTGGGTTGCGGTTTTGCCAATTTTTTGGTCATTTTTTAGATATAGCTATCCCAGTTTAAATAAGCATAATTTGATTTGAAAATACAAGCTATCTACCTTCAGAGGTAAATAGCCGTCATCTTTACTTCGGCCCAAGAAAACGAGTTGCAAAATTTTGCGCTCGCGTGGGAGATAAAGCCCTAGCCTTGAGAATTGCTGCCATCAAAAAAGCATAAGATAAGACACCGACGACAACTAAGAGTAGATTATTACTGTGTCCGGCAGTATTCCATAAAGCATGAAGTGCCGCCGCGCTAAGATAGCCAACGGCGAGAATTTGTTTAGCATGACGGGGTTTGAGGGCAGCTAATCCGATAAAATACCCCAAATAACCACTATAAGCCATGTGTCCGGCTGGTAAGCCTAAAATCCGGGCAATGAGAACTTGTAAACCCACCTCCGAACCCGCCTGGAGAGATACCGCCGGGACATATTGACCCAAAGTTTCCACCAAAGTAAAGCCAACAGCAGAAGCCGTTCCCAGGAGAATCCCGTCTAAAGGTTCCCAAACTCCTACACGTTCACGCCAAGGAGAAGGTAAACCTAAAGCGATGAGATATGTTCCCAGTATCGGCAAAGCTTTGAGTAATTCCTCCATCAAGCCCGCGCCAAAAAAGTACCTGACAAACAATTCTGTGAGGCTGCTGACAGGCTGATCTATCGGAGGGACATTACCGGGGAGAAGATCACGAAAAATAAAGATAAATAAGTTTAATAGGGGACTGAGTAAAATTACGATGGTACAAAAAGCTGATCCGGTGAGTATCCACCAAGGTTTGGGTTTACCACACAGTTGATAGACAAAATAGTAAGCTGCCAGTGCGATGTAAGTGGCTACTATGACTTGATTAGCTTGCGGCTGTCCGACAGTAGCAAACATCAACACGACAAATATAACTGTGAGAATTCCCGGTACAAGATAAGCTTTACGGGTTAAATCTTTACCTGTAGAAATAATCGGAAACAGTTGGGTAAAGCTGACGGAATCCGGCTTTTGTGGAGTAGAATTTTTCGCTGATGGTAGGGGTGCCACTTGGTTTGTAATCACTGTAGGTTGAGCCGCGATCGCATATTCAAACAAAAATTGTGGCCCGTCAGTGCCTAAAGCAATGCGATCGCCGGCGTGCAGTTCTTGACACCCATACAAACGTTGTCCATTTAAATAAGTACCATTAGCACTATTTAAATCACACAGTACCCAGCTAACTGTATTATCTACAGATGAAGCAACGGGACGCACCACAGCATGACGACGGGATACCATCCTATACATCATCGCATCCAAAACAACTTGGCAACTGGGGTCACGTCCAATTACTACCTCTTTACTGGTAAGCGAGTAGCAAGATTCTGATCCAAATGCTCCTCCATTACCAGACACTAGCCGCAGAAAAGCATTATGTCTTGCGTGTTTGCCTGTCATCGAGTTAGAGTGTCTTTCCAAACTAATCCATAAAATACCTTGGCATTAGGACTGATCCTCAGCCACACCAACAGCAGCATTGCTAAGTACACTATAGCTTTACTCTCTGGGAAACAATTCAATATTAGCTGTCTCAAAACTGAAAATTCTTGCAACCAATTATTTCACCCAATTCTCACAATGATTTGGGCAACAAAAAGTATCTTTTGTACCTTGTTCATCAAATATCTAAATTAGATTATCTGTCTTATAGATATTGACTGAACCAAGAATCCTCGGACTTTAGGACGAGGAGTGTCAAATAATATGTACAGATATGAACAAATTTACAGTTTTATGTACCAAACTTCAATATAAGGCAGAAGAAAGGATAAAATCAGGCTTCATTAATTATTTTGATCAAGTAGGTCGGCGTAAATAATTTCAGGTTTGTAGTAAGGACTGAAGTCCTTACTACGAACAGATTAAACTTTAGCGACTTCTGGATGCTCAACTTTAGTTCCTAGCACCTTGAGAAATTCTGCTAACCAACGGGGATGCGCTGGCCAAGCTGGTGCTGTGACTAAATTACCATCAACTATCGCTTCATCTACGGGAATTTGTACGTAGTTACCGCCAGCACTCCGTACATCGGGGCCACAAGCTGGGTAAGCAGTACAGTTTTTACCCCGCAGCACATCCGCCGCCGCTAATAACTGCAAACCGTGGCAAATCGCAGCGATAGGTTTATGATGTTCAGCAAAATGACGGGTAATTTCTAAAACTTTTTGATTTAAGCGGATATATTCGGGTGCGCGTCCACCAGGGATAACTAAAGCATCGTAGTTTTCGGCTTTGATGTCAGCAAAGGTGGCGTTAAGGCTGAAATTGTGGCCGGGTTTTTCACTATAAGTCTGATCTCCCTCAAAGTCATGAACTGCTGTCCGCACTTTTTCGCCAGCTTGCTTGTCTGGACAAACTGCATCAACGGTATGTCCTACCATTTGCAAAGCTTGGAAGGGAACCATCACCTCGTAGTCTTCTACATAGTCACCAACCAGCATTAAAATTTTCTTAGCAGCCATATAGTTATATCCTGGGTAAATTTGTTAAGTACCTGTCTTTAATTCATCATCATTTTAAGGAGATATTATTCGACCAGGATGGGTTATACCTATTTAATTTGCTAATTTTTACATATCAGAAATTTTTATGGACTCTAACTAATAAGCAATGACTAATGACTAATGACTATTGACTATTGACTAAATTAAACTCTGCGATCGCACGCGGAAAATTTTTGTTTTCGTGTCCGGGACGACTCAGTTTAAGCAACGCAAAACGCTGCAAAGGCGTTAAATTTTGCCACTGTGAGAGAGTGATAGTAATACCGATTTCTTGGGCTTTCTCTTGCAGTGTGACTGGCACATTGTCAGAGTCTAACCATGCGGGTTTCGGGTCTATTGGTAATGTTGCCGCAGGTGTACCGGTGCGTTCTATAATTAATTGCTGGAGATATTCTTGGTAAGCTTGAATTTCTGCTGCTGTTGTACAAGGTAAGCTGACTAAAGTTTCACGTTCAGCTTGAGTCATCTGATTCCAATCTGATAATTTTAGTTTAATCCCGCAGGTGTCGAGATTATAACGTACCTGCATCGGAATACAACGTAGAGAATCCACAAAATCCGTTTCAAATTCAAAAAAAGTTGTCATAATTCAGATTGTCAAAATTATCGATGAGCTATGCTGGTTTGTAGTCAGGACTTTAGTCCTGATGTTCTAAAGAGTCAAGTCCTGACTAAGTAGCTGGTTGCAATTAAATATAAAATGTGGGATGGGCCGCCCGTCAACAGGCTTCTAGCCTGTTCGACTATCTAACAATTAATTAAGCCTACTTACTTACGAACTGTTCTCAGTTTATAACCTTTAACTGAAATTCGTTGATATATAAACGTTGCAGTGCAACGTCTACACTAAATTAAATTAGCATCTAAATTTACCCAACTTTAACGTCTATCTTTATTACTATAACGAATGATTAAATAACTAATAGATAGAGCTAAAATAGCAGTTCCTAAACCAATGATATCAATTCCTTGGACTTTTTCTAAATCCAAAATAATGATTTTTCTGGCTACAGCAATTAATGAGGTAACAATTACTAATTCTACTTGAAAGACGTGTTTTTTTAAATAAGCTGTAATATTTTCTAATATCTCTAGAGCAATTAATACATTTAAAAATAACCCAAAAACTTTAAACAGTGTTGTGTTAATTACACCGTAGGGTGGAGTTAAGATTTCTTTAACTATAAAAGTTCCTAAATCCACAATTGCCACCAAAATGACTACCACCATAAAAATAGATAGAATTTTGGAAACTATCACTTCAATATTTTCAATCGCGTGCATAAAACTTTCATCGCTAGTAAATCCAAACAATCTTCTGATTAGCTTTCTCATTAACTTTACCTAATTTCACGCAAGCTCAAAACTACAAAAAACAAAATAAAAATCCTGTAGATAACTCTAGAGGATTAAACATTGATATGTGATTGGTATATTGAAATTATCTTATCTTGCTGATCGTCAATGTTAGTACATCGAAAGTCATAATGGTAAATATTGACTAAAGTCTATGAATCAAATAACTATTGAGTAGCTTACCATTGGGAGGAAAGAAGTTGAGAATTTTTAGCTGTAGTTTCTAGACAGACGGGTGTGAGTTGTACAGCACAGGCTTTTAATTCTGGTTGTAGTGAGTCGGGACAAGCTTCGGGATGGGTGAGGGCGTTAGCTTCGGCATTGTCTGCCCAGAGTTTACCCCAGTGCATGGGGACAAAAACTGTACCGGGTGCGATCGCCTGAGTCACTTTTGCTTTAAACATAGCTTCACCACGACGCGATCGCACTTCAATCATCTGATTGTCAGTAATTCCTAACTTAGCCGCATCACGAGGGTGAATTTCCATAAATGGTTCTGGGTGCATAGAGCGAATTTTGGCAATTCTGCCTGTGCGCGTTTGGGTATGCCAATGTCCATAAAGTCGCCCAGTCGTTAACACAAAAGGATAATCTGGGTCTGGTGGTTCAGCTAAACCTTGAGAATAATAAGCGGCAAACTTGGCACGACCATCAGAAGTAGGAAAGCGCAAATCAGTATAAAGTCTTTTAGAACCGTTAGTCTGATCCCCAGTCCCCACTTGAGGATGAGGCCATTGAGTCGCGCCTTCTGTACGTAACTGTTCGTGACTGATACCAGACAGATCACAAACACGCCCCCTAGTGAGTTGGACAAACTCGGCGTAAACTTCCGCAGAATTATTAAAGGCGAACTTGTCCGCAAAACCTAACCTGCGTCCGACTTCCGCGAAAATTTCCCAGTCAGCTTTTGCTTGGTGAGGTGGTTGGCGGAATGCTGAACACAAAGTAACTCGGCGTTCAGAATTAGTCATTACGCCAGTTTTTTCACTCCACTGTGCCGCCGGTAAAAGAACATGGGCGTAAGCTGAGGTTTCCGTGGGGTAATAAGCATCTTGGTAAATCGTGAAAGGCGATCGCAATAACGCTTTCTTTGTCCGTTCCAAATCTGGCATACTAACAGCAGGGTTAGTAGCCGCAATCCACAACAAGCCTACAATCCCAGTTTCTAAACCTGTAATCATCTCCCACGCAGTCAAACCGGCATGGGGAGAAATTTGTCCTCGTTTCAGTTGCCAAAAGTCCTCTACCTCTGCACGGTGTTGGGGATTTTTCACCAAGCGATAACCGGGTAATAAATGGGCTAAACCGCCCGCTTCCCTTCCTCCCATTGCATTAGGTTGGCCTGTTAAAGAAAAAGGCCCCGCCCCTGGTTTACCGATTTGTCCGGTCATCAGGTGTAGATTAATAAGAGTTCTAACTTTGGCTGTGCCTTCAGTTGATTGATTAACACCCATCGACCACAAAGATAACACACGCCCAGATTCACCCCAATAACGGGCGGCGGTTTCTAAATCTGCAATGCTGATACCACATTGACGGGCTACCACTTCCGGCGAATAGTGACGAATTACCTCAGCATAGGCGGAAAAATTACTGGTACAGTCGTCAATAAATCCTAGATCAATTAAATTCCAACGCATCAATAAATGGGCGATGCCATTTAATAAATCAATATCTGTGCCGGGACGAATTGCTAAATGTAAATCTGCGGCTTCGGCGGTAGGTGTGCGACGAGGATCAACCACAATCATTTTTACCTGCCGGTTTTTTCTGTGGTATTTCTCCAGTCGGTTAAAAACGATAGGGTGACATTCGGCGGCATTGGTGCCAATTAAAAATGCACAGTCAGTTAATTCTAAATCTTCATAACAGCAGGGAGGGCCATCTGAGCCAAAACTTTGGATGTATCCAGCCACCGCACTGGACATACATAACCGCGAGTTAGCATCAAAATTGTTAGTTCCTAAACAACCTTTTAAAAGTTTTTGGGCGGTGTAATAGTCCTCGGTTTGGAATTGTCCAGAACCATACATACATATAGCTGCTGAACCTTGAGTTAAGCAAACAGTTTGTATGCGTTGGGTGATGATATTAAAAGCTTCATCCCAACTAACTTGCCGGAACTCTTGATCTAAAGAGTCCCGCACCATTGGGTAATGTAGTCTATTTTTATCTAAAGATTCGGCGATGGTTGCACCTTTAACGCAAACCATACCCTGACTCGATGGGTGGGACTTATCACCGCGAACTCGCCAAATAGGATTTTGGTTATCTGAATTAGTGGTTTTATGAGGTTGTGCTGGGGGGGATACTTCTAAACCACAGCCAACACCACAGTAAGGGCATAGGGTTTTGGTAGATTCGGTCATTGTAATTGGCGATCGCTAATTATCTCAAGGTTCGTAGTGAAGACTTTAGTCTTCATGGTTTTGAGGACTAAAGTCCTCACTACAAACTGTGTAAAGGAGAAAAATTATTGATTATTCGTCGTGTGCAAATCGGCGATAGAGGAAATCTAGGGCGTAGTTTCGCAGGTTGTAGTATTCTGGATCTTCCATGATGCGGCGACGGTTGCGGGGACGGGCGAAGGGAATGTCTAGGATTTCGCCGATTTGTGCGGCGGGGCCGTTTGTCATCATTACTACTCTGTCGGCGAGGAATAGGGCTTCATCGATGTCATGGGTAATCATCAGGACGGTGAGTTGATGATTGCTGCAAATTTGTAAGAGTTCTTCTTGTAATTCTTCTTTGGTGATTGCGTCTAATGCGCCGAAGGGTTCATCGAGAATTAAGACTTGGGGACGGATGGAAAGGGCGCGGGCGATCGCCACTCTTTGTTTCATGCCGCCAGATATTTGGTGAGGTTTCTTTTCTGCGGCTTCTGTCAGTCCCACCATTGCTAAATGTTCTCTGACAATGGCGCGTTTTTCGGCTGTGGGTTTGTTGGGGAAAACTGCATCTACCGCTAGATAGACATTTTCAAATACACTCAGCCACGGCAGTAAGCAATAGTTTTGAAATACCATCATCCTATCTGGGCCTGGTTCGGTGATGGGTTGGTCTTGCAGCATGACTACGCCATCGGTGGGAGTGTTAAACCCAGAAATCATGTTGAGTAAGGTTGATTTACCACAGCCAGAGTGACCAATTAAGCAAATAAATTCACCTTCACGCACTCTCAGGTCGATTCCATCTAGTACGGTGTAAGGGCCTTCGGGGGTGGGGTAGATTTTGGTGACACCTTCAATTACTAGGAAGTTATCGGCTTTGGGGGTGTAATTTTTTTTGTTTTGGGTGTTTCTGTTGATTATTTGCATGGTTTTGTGAAATGTTTAGGATTTACTCACGCAGAGGCGCAGAGGAGGACACTTGCGTGGGCGGCTTTGCCGACTTGTTCGCGTTGGCGCAGCCTCACGTAGTGAAGCGTCTCGTTCGCGTAGCGTCCCGTAGGGAAGAGAGCAAAGTGTCCGTCGCGCAGAGAGGGGGATGAGGGAGAAAGTAACTAATGACTAATGACCAATGACTAATAACTAATGACTAAATAAATACTTCTTCTACTCGGATTTGATGTTTGATTTCTAGGCTTTTGAGGTATTCTAGGGGTTCTGAGGGGTTAAAAAGTTTACCGTCAAATAGATGAATGGGGTTGTCTTCGCCGATGTCGAGTAAACCGAGGTCACGGGCAGCTGCGCCAAAGATGTCTGTACGACATACTCGTTCAATTACTTCTAGCCAGTTTTTCGGGAAAGGTGTGATACTCCAGCGTGCTAGCTGGGTAAGCATCCATAAGATTTCTGTGCGGTTGGGGTAGTTGGTTTTATTAAGATAAAACTGGTTGTAAGCTGTAAGTTCTTGGGGTGGTTGACCGTCACCACGATCATAAGGATCTATGAAACCAGGACGAATGTATGCAGGATTTACGTCTAGGTACTCAGGACGGCAGAGTAATTCTAAAATTTCTTTTCGGTGGCGGAGGTCGTCACAGTATTTGCAAGCTTCCAGAAGTGCTTTAATTAAAGCTAAATAGGTGTCTGGGTACTTTTGCGCCCATTCTTCCCGTACTCCCAAAACTTGCTTTGGCTGTCCTGACCAAATATCTAAAGCTGTAGCTGCCACAAAACCCAAGTCTTGATGGACAGCTTGATAGTTCCAAGGTTCTCCTGCACAGTAACCGTCAATATATCCGGCTTCGAGTTGGGCAACCATTTGTGTAGGTGGAATCACTTTCAGACTAATATCTCTATCGGGATCTATACCACCAGCCGCTAACCAGTAACGCAGAATTAAGTTTTGCATTGAAGCTGGATGCACTACACCCAAAGTGAGAATTTGGTCAGGAGTAGCCTTAATCGCTGCTTTTAAGTCAGTCAGACTCCGCACACCTTGGTTATATAATCTTTTACTAAAAGTGATGGCGTTAGCATTGCGAGAGAGATTGAGGGCGTTAACTACAGGAATTGACGCTTGATCACCAGCACCTAACGTCAGTAACAGGGGCATTCCTGCTAACATCTGGGCTGCATCTAATCTGCCACTGACAACATCGTTGGTGATTTCCTGCCAACTGTGAGCTTTAGTGAGGACAACATTATCTAAGCCGTACTTGGCAAAAAAACCTTTTTCTTGAGCAACAATTAAAGGCGCAGCATCAGTTAAGGGCATAAAGCCAATTTCTAGGACAGCTTTGGCTGTGCTGGCATGAGAGGTGACTAAACGCTGAGTTTGACGTTTCTTTGCTAGCTTTTGCTGATTGAGGAAATAAATAATTTCATTTCGGAGATTGTAGTAACTGGGATGCTTAACGACCTCCAAACGCTGACGGGGACGGGGAATAGGCACTTCCAGAATTTGTCCAATATGAGCTTCTGGCCCGTTAGTCAACATCACAACGCGATCGCTCAACAACAAAGCCTCATCCACATCATGAGTCACCATCACACAAGTAACCTGATGTTCATTGCAGATTCTCATCAATTGTTCCTGCAAACTTCCCCGTGTCAAAGCATCCAAAGCCCCAAAAGGTTCATCTAACAGTAACAACTTCGGACGAGTAGCCAAAGCGCGGGCGATCGCTACCCGTTGTTTCATCCCCCCAGACAAAGCCTTCGGACGCTTATTAGCCGCAGGACGCAGCCCCACCATATCAATATGTTCTTCAACAATGCCCCGACGCTCACCTTTAGGCTTACCTGAATAAACCTCATCCACAGCCAGCGCAATATTTTCTCTAACAGTCAACCAAGGAAGCAACGAATAATTTTGAAACACCACCATCCTATCAGGACTAGGATCACGAATTTCCCGTCCTTCCAAAGTCACACCGCCAATACTAGCTCTATCCAAACCCGCAATAATATTCAGCAGAGTAGACTTACCACAACCAGAATGACCAATTAAAGAAACAAACTCCCCCTTCTTAATCTTCAACTCAATATTTTTCAGAGCAATATATCTACCACCACTAGGCAAATCAAATACACGATCAACGTGATCAACCTCAACAAAAGTAGCCATTAGTCCTTAGTCCTTAGTCATTAGTCCTTAGTCATTAGTCCTTAGTCATTAGTCATTAGTCATGAGTTTTTCTCCTCCGCGCCCCTCCGCGTTTAACTCTTAACTTACTTCTGCTCAACCACAACCTTACTAGCAATAAAACCCACCAATTTATCTAACAACAAACCCACCAAACCGACATAAATCAGAGCCAAAATAATCTCACTCAAATTAGTTTCCGTACTCGTATTGTAAGCATCCCAAATAAACGAACCAATCCCCACACCACCGACTAACATTTCCGCCGCCACAATTGCCAACCAAGACAAACCAATCCCAATTCTCAAACCAGTAAAAATATAAGGAACCGTGGCAGGAAAAACAATTTTCAAGAAATACTTTACACCATTGAGTTTTAGAACTCTCGCCACATTGATATAGTCTTGAGGAATTTGTTGAACACCGACTGTAGTGTTGATAATAATCGGCCAGATTGAAGTAATAAAAATTACGAAAATGGCTGAAGGATTAGCCTGTTGAAATGCTGCTAAAGAAATAGGTAGCCATGCTAGAGGCGGAACAGTCCGCAAGACTTGAAATAGCGGGTCTACAGCGTTGTAAACTAATTGATTTGCGCCGATTAAAATCCCTAAAATAATCCCAGCGATCGCCGCTAATGAAAAGCCTAAACCAACCCTACCCAAACTACTAAGTATCTGCCAACCTAAACCCTTATCACTTTCACCATTATCAAAAAATGGATGAATAATAAATGGGTCGAAAGTTTCGGAAAAAGTTTCAATTGGCCCTGGTAACTCAAAGCTAGGATTTAAACAAAGCAATTGCCAAAGCACTAGAAAAATTCCTAATGCTACCAAGGGCGGCACAACTTTATTAAAAACAAATTTATTAAGATGATTGCGAGTTTTTTTTCTCAGCTTCCGACTTCCTAAAACAGCAGCCATACTTTCTATTTATTCCGTAATTTTTACAGTAGTTTGTCTGGAAAGGATAGGAGGGGCGGCACGCCACCCACCACTAATTACAGTTTCTTGATTTTCAAGCTTTGTAAATATGCTTCTGGGTTTTCCGGGTCAAATTTTACGCCATCAAAGAAAGTTTCAACCCCGCGAGAAATGCTAGTAGGAATTTCCGCATCAGCTACACCAATTGCCTTAGCTGCTTGTTTCCACAAATCTTCTCTATTTACTTGCTCAACCATTTCCTTGATTTTGGTATCTTTTGGCAGATAACCCCAACGAATATTTTCAGTTAAAAACCAAATATCATGGCTCTTGTAGGGATAGGAAGCATTATCAGCCCAGAACTTCATGCGATAAGCAAATTCTTTTTCGGTGCGTCCATCACCATAGTCAATATTACCTTTAGACCTTTCGACAATATCTGCGGCTGCAACGTTAAAATATTTACGATCAGCGCAAATTTTACACATTTCCTCTTTGTTTTCTTGTTTTTCGCACCATTGTTGAGCTTCTAGAACTGCCATTAACATCGCTTGTGCAGCGTTGGGATTTTGATCAACCCAATCTTTTCGCATGGCAAAGGCTTTTTCTGGGTGGTTATTCCATAACTCTCCGGTGACTAGGGCGGAATAACCTAATTTTTGGCTAACTAATTGAGCATTCCAGGGTTCTCCGACACAGAAAGCATCAACAGTACCAACTTTCATGTTGGCTACCATTTGTGGTGGTGGCACAGGTTCTAAAACTACATCTTGGTCAGGATTGATACCACCAGCCGCTAGCCAGTAACGTATCCATAAATCATGAGTTCCACCGGGAAAAGTCATACCTACTTTTAATGCTTTTTTATCGGCTTTGGCTTTATCTGCGGCTTCTTTTAGGGTTTTGCTTTGGAGATTAACTTGCAGTTCTTTAAACTTGTTAGCGACAGAAATACCCTGACCGTTTGTATTTAGTCGTGCCAAAATATACATTGGCACTTGGTCGTTAATAGTAATCAGGTAAGGCATGGGGCTGAGGATATGCGCGCCATCAATACCGCCACCGGCTGAACCAATTTTCAAGTTATCACGGGTGACAGGCCAAGATTTTTGTTTAATGACTTCAACATCCGTCATCCCATACTTAGCAAAGAAGCCTTTTTCTTTGGCAATAATCAGGGGTGCAGCATCCGTGAGGGCGATAAATCCGAGTTTGGCTTTAGTGGTTTCTACCTTTGGTGCGTTAGCTACTGTCGAAACGTTGGCGGCTGGATTTGCTGAGGGTGCTGACTCACCTGTAGTAGCTGAGTTGGAATTATTTGAGGTGCAACCATGAGCCAAAATAGAAGCTGCCGCCGCCGCGCCTGTAGTGAAAATAAATTTTCTTCTGGAAAAGTTAGTCATTTTGTTCTGTGTTAGTTGTTTATTAAGTAGGGACTGGGGATTGGGGACTGGGTAAAAGTTTTTCTTGTGCTGCTGCCTCTGCTCCCCTGCTCCCCTTTCTAGTTAGTGATCAGGGCTTCTTGCTTGGCTTTTGCGCCGAAGTGTTGAATGAGTAAGTCTCGTAATACTGGCTGTAAGTCTTCGCAGGGTATCGCTTTTTGAACGCAGTTACCTAATTTTGCGTCTTTACCGACTTTGCCACCCATATAAATGTCAACGCCTTCTACAGCTTTGCCATTTTTACGGGCTTTAGTTCCCATGAGGCCGATGTCTGCAACTTGGGGTTGTCCGCAAGAGTTGGGGCAACCTGTCCAGTGAATGCGGACTGGGTGAGTGAATGTTAATTCTGTTTCTAAGGCTTTGATGATGTTGAGGGCGCGGTTTTTGGTTTCGATGAGGGCGAAGTTGCAAAACTGTGCGCCTGTGCAGGAAACGAGCGATCGCCCTAATAAACCAGGATCAATAGAAAACCTCTCTAGTAAAGGATCGATGAATAATGTCCTCAACCGCGAGTCTGGAATATTGGGAATAATCACGTTCTGTTCTACAGTTAACCGGATTTCTCCACTGCCATAAACATCCGCTAACCGCGCCAGTTCAAACATATCTTCGGCATACAACCTACCCACAGGGATGTGCAAACCTACATAGTTTAATCCCGATTGCTTTTGTTGATAAACTCCGATGTGATCGCGTTTTTCCCAGTCGATTTCGTCTTTGGGTGCGGCGGGTAACAAGGATTTACCCAAACGCTTCTCCACCTCTAGACGAAATTTCTCTATACCCCATTCATCAATTAGCCACATCAGCCGAGATTTGAGGCGATTAGCCCTTAAGCCATTGTCTCGGTAAACTTCCAAAATCGCTTTACATACAGGTACTACTTCTTCTGGAGTCACCCAAGCATTCAGAGGAATTGCCGCCTCACAACGTTTGGCAGAAAAGAAGCCTCCAACTAGGATGTTAAAACCGAAGATTGGCGATTGAGAAAAATCTTGCCCAGTCCCCAGTCCCCAGTCCCCAGTCCCTTCCTTAAACGCTGGCACGAATGCTAAATCGTTTATTTCTGCATGAACAGAATTGTCTCGTCCACCTGCGATCGCTATATTAAATTTACGTGGCAGGTTACTAAATTCTCGGTTGCCTTGCCCTTTGTTGGTGAACATATCTTGAATTTGTTGCACCAATTCGCGGGTGTCATACAACTCATCTGCATCCAAACCCGCCACCGGATCACCTGTAATGTTGCGGATGTTGTCCATCCCTGATTGAACGCTGGTTAAACCAACAGCATGAAATTTATTGAAGATATCAGGTAAGTCTTCAATTCGGATGCCTCGCAATTGAATATTCTGTCTGGTGGTAATATCAGCGTTGCCATCATCTCCGTAACGTTGCACTACCTCGGCTAACGCACGCATCTGCTCGCTGTTGATAATACCATTCGGCATCCGCATCCGCATCATGAACTTACCGGGAGTCACTGGACGAAAAAATACACCCACCCACTTCAGTCGATGATCTCTGTCTGTTGCGTCCATTGCTTCCCACCCCAAGGCGGCAATTTTTTCGATTTCCTCCTTGATAGCTAGCCCATCTTTTTCGGCTTTGAATTTCTCAAACTTATTCAGACTGGTTTTGCTGGTAGTTGCTATATCCGTCATAAGTTGACTCTTGTTATCATTGCTCATCCACTAAGAACCTGTTCAGGTTTCTGCCCAATATCAATCGACTCGTAGTTTTACGAGGTTTAATCTGAAAAATAAATATTGATTTATACCTGAATAGTTTTCCGCAAAAGCGGTTTACAGAAATTGATTTGCAACTTAGTGATTGTCGTTGCTATCAAATTCAAAATTAAACTGTTTGTGATTTGTAATTAACTCGCAGGGTGCCGCCTGTTTTTCACTGAACGAATTTGTAATCTTTTACATTGGCTGATTTTGTCAAGTTGTTGGTGTGAATGTTTATGTAACAATTTCCATACTTATAAGGTTATGTTGGGATTTACGATAAAATCGTATAACTAGCTACAAAATTTTAGTAATAATGCTGAAAATAAATTCTATTTATGCGTTTTTTGCATAACATCCCCATTCTCAGTATAAAGAAGCAGAGGAAACAGGGGGAGAAAAGCTAATAACTAATGACTAATAACTAATGACTAATAACTAATAACTATGAAACGTCGTGATTTTATAAATTGGGTGGGTTTGGGTTGGATAGCGAGTAGCTTACCTGTGGCTATTGCCGCTTGTACTTCTAACAACACCACACCGACAACTTCAGCTACAAATGATTGGCAAACAGTCGGTACTGTGGCTGAATTAGACAAAGCGGGGCAATTACTTGTTAATGACTCACCGGCTGCTGCTGTGTTAGTCGTAGGTACATCTACAGCTAAAAATCTGATTGCTGTAAATCCCACCTGTACCCATCAAGGTTGTACGGTGGCATGGCAAGCAGCATCTCAAAAATTTGTCTGTCCTTGTCATGGTGCAGAATATGGAGTTGATGGTACAGTACAAAAAGACCCAGCTACCAAGCCACTCAAAACTTACGCCGCCAAGATTGAGGGCAGTTCAGTTGTAGTTAAGCCAATCTAGTCTCAGTCAGCAATAAGTAGTGATGATTGCGTCTGTTTCTCAATGCTTATTTACTTAGCTGGAGTCTTCAGAATTAACAAAACTCAACATTTAAGTAAGCTATTGTGAACAATATCGGGCAGATTTCGATGCAAGCACAAGCAGCTGATGATGCGGCTGATTTGTCATCGCTAATTCAAGATTTACTGGAGTTGATGTTGGCGAATGACTCTCAAGATTCCGCAACAGCTAATTCAAACAATATTTTAGAATTAGCACTGGCAATTTTGGAGATGGGAGATTTTCAACAGCGTTGGGATGTTGCCAAGGTGCTGACTCAATTAGGAAGTAAAGCCATTCCGTCATTGATTGCCATTTTAAAAGATGAAGATGCAGAGGATGAATTACGCTGGTTTGCCGCCAGAATTTTGGGTGAATTACAGCATCCAGATGCAATTCATGCTTTAGTGGAATTATTTCAAGCTAGTCAGGATGAGGAACTTCAAGCGATCGCCGCTACAGCTTTAGGACAAATGGGTACTGTGGCTATTCCCGTACTGACTCAAATGCTCTCCTGTGATCATACAAGACTTTTGGCAGTGCGATCGCTCGCCTATATTCGCACCTCAGACACTATCACACCCCTATTAACTGTAGTAGAAGATTCCCAAGCAGCAGTACGTACAGCAGCCATTGAAGCCCTCAGCAGTTTTCATGACCAACGTGTACCACCTATACTATTAACAAGCTTAGATGATGTAGCACCTGCTGTCAGGCGTGTTGCCATCCAAGGTTTAGGTTATCGCCCAGACTTATGTGCAGAACTTGATTTAGTCACGCGACTACAAGCCAAACTGTATGACTTGAATATTGAGGTGTGCTGTACAGCCGCAGTTGCCCTGGCGCGCATGGGTGGCGATGCTGCTGTGAAGCAATTGTTTACAGTTCTGGTTTCACCCCATACACCAATTCCCCTACAACTGGAAATTATCCGCGCTTTGATTTGGGTGGAAACATTATCTGGTTTGGAATGTTTACAACAGGCATTAAATCACACGACCTCAGAAACATTATGGCAGGAAATTGTCACCGTTCTGGGACGAGTCCAAAAGCCAGAATTAACCACCGCAGCTACAGCCATTCTGTTAAATCTCCTGTCATCTCCACATCCAGCGACAAAAATTAACAGTGTTAAAAGTGCGATCGCTTTATCTTTAGGACATCTGGGTTGTCTGCAAGCTACTCCACTTTTAACCCAAATGCTGGATGATACCGATGAATTTGTCCGACTCCATGCGATCGCTGCACTGACAAAACTTGATGTTATTTATCAGTAATTTGTCCAGCAGTTAACAATACTTCTTTGCCGCATCAGTGGGATCAATTATAGAACTTACACAACTGGCATATTTAGTAGGGTGTGTCAGACATCAAAAATATGTTTATTAACAGTATTTAAACAGTCTGTCGCACCTACAAGACATTTGTAATGTGACACTTGCATAAGTCCTAATCTAATTTTTTGAGATTTAAAAGTTATCTTTTAGCAATCAAATGCTTAAGAACCATTTTTTTACGTAACATTATCGTAAAAAACGGAACTATTAGTTTTAATTTGATACAATCTAATTTACTTTTATGGTGTATCAAAGATAATTATGTCCAATGAATTAATTATTATCTTGTACAGTATATTACTTTTATTGTGGTCAGAGGGATCAGATAATGTTGATCAAAACGATGATAAAAGTAAGGCTGAATCAGCAAAAAGTCCCCAAGCACAGGTTTATGAACCTCCAAAATTAGAAGAAATTGGCAGAATAGACAACTTAGTGCCTCCAAATCAACCCGGTGCTGGATTTCCTACCTTTAGTTAATAATATGCCAAACTAAAGGGCTACTATTTGATTGTGGAAAAATCCCATCTTCCTCAACCCTTGTTCTGTGTCTTCTGTTAATCACTGAATTAAACCGGACTTCTAGATGAGTTAAACATGAGAATTTCGGTTTAAATAGAATTTATAAATATAACTATGTTAAGTGATGTAAACTTATAGAAATCGATTTCGTGGTAAGGACTAAAGTCCTGATTTTAGGACTAAAGTCCTGACTACAAACCTTTAATTATTGACGCTGTTCTACTTATTAACAAAGGTTTTAGTTTTGCAGCGCATTGATTGAGCATCATCAGTACACAAGCAGCCAATTGGATAAATAGTAATAAATTGTACAAAAAATTAATATACTTTTTCTGATGGCGAATGCAGCCTAGTTCACCTAGACATCCACTAAAGTTTGGTGTAGCTAACTCGGCTTCACTTGTGCTGTAATATCATGTCCGGCTAATTACTTATGATAAGTTTTCGATGCTGATCTTTTCCCTTTTCTCTTTTCTTGTTCCCTGTTAAGAGTTCCCTACCCCATCAGATATGATAACTATTCAAACGGACATGATATAAGATATAAATGGACAAGAAAAGCTGTATCAAAGTTGACTAAATTTTTGATAAAAATCCGTTAACTTAAATAAAAGCCATAAATGTAATTCAGGCTACACATACCATGCGACTAGAACAGTTGCAAGCGTTTCTGGCGATCGCAGAAACAGGCAGCTTCCAAAAAGCAGCACAAAAATGTGGTGTCACCCAATCGACGATTAGCCGCCAAATCCAATCATTGGAGGCTGATTTGGGTGTGGAATTGTTTCATAGAAGCAATCACGCCAAGCTGACTTTAGGGGGTGAACGCTTGTTACCTCGCGCCCGGAAAATTTGTCAAGAATGGGAGACTGCCACCCAAGAGTTAACAGATTTAGTGGCGGGAAAGCAGCCAGAATTATGTGTTGCGGCTATTCATTCCCTATGTGGTTCTTACTTACCACCGATATTACAAAAATTTTGTCGTGACTATCCCGATGTGCAGTTGCGGGTAACATCTTTGGGAAGCGATCGCGCCTTGAAAGTCCTGAAAGATGGTTTAGTAGATTTAGCAATAGTCATGAATAACCGCTTTCTCACCACTGGTAGGGAGATGGTGGTAGAAGTGCTTTATGATGAACCAATCGAAGTCTTGATTGCAGCTAACCATCCCCTAGCCCAGCATGAATTTGTGCCTTGGTCGGAGTTAGTGCGTTATCCCCAAGTAGTATTTAAAGATGGGTATGGGATGCAACGGCTGATTCAAGAGAAATTTGAACGCTTAGAAGCTACCCTACAAGCAGCCTTAGAAGTCAATACCCTAGATGCGTTTCGGGGAGTAGTGCGCCAAGGTGAATTAATCGCTTTACTACCGAATTCGGCATTAGTCGAAGCACGCCTTGATCCTACTTTAGCAGTTCGCCCTTTGGCGGGTAGTGGTTCAACCTCTGATGGTTCTAACTTAACTCGTCGGGTAGTGATGGTAACTACTCAAGACAGATTACAAATTCCGCCAATTAAACATTTTTGGCAACTGGTACGAGAAAATATCCCTCCCCAATTTCACCAACAGCGATCGGCCTCATAAAGTTATCATTAGTCAAATGTCCACAGTTAAAAGTCCCCAGTTTCAAACTTGACTGTTGACTCTTGACCATTGACTATTGACTTATTTGACCCTCCCCTGGCTATTAAAAACTCGCTTTGCTCGTTTTTAATGTCAAGCCAGGGGATTCTAAGAAGTTGTTCCGAATGGGACTAAAGCCACCATTCTCCACTTCTCTAATTTAAGAAGATTAAACCTTCTTGGGGCAGTCAAAGACCCTCTAGACACTCTGGTAAAACCTTTGTGCTTACTTTTAATTCCAATGTTAAGCGAACCATTCAAGTCGCTGTTAACTAAATGTCCATTCTTTGTCCTATACAATCCCCGTTTAATTCGTTTACCAGAAAACTGGTATTCTTTGGGATTGTCAGCATTGTAAACAGGTATTTCATCACCATCGACGGCACTAGCCTTGCTGGTGTACGATTCTTCCTGTTCAATGTATTTCAAGCCATACCTTTCACACATTGCTTTCAATTTGAAACGCAAGCTGTGAAAAGGTATCTGGACAAAGTTTTGGTTATTGCGTCCACCAATATTGATTTCCTGCTTGATGCCAGGGTTATACCCAACAATCAAGTTAGCAATCTGATTATGGATGCAGTGATTGATAATAAATCGTGCTGTTTTGTTCAGGTAATCTCTAACTTGGTTATTACGTTTTGCCAAAAGTTTCACCTGTTGATTGGTGATATTTTTAATTCCTTGCCTATCTTTAACAGATTGCAATTGGGCATTACGCTTGTTGAACCACTGGTTAATAGCTTTAATTGGTTTACCATCCACAAGAAAGGATGCCCCATTGGTATCAACACAAGCTGCGAGATTATCGACTCCCAAATCAATACTGAGAGCATCGTCGGATTTGATTTCTATGGGTTCTGGTTCAATTTCGCTGATAAATTCAACCTCAAAATATCTAGCATTGTATTTTGGATGAATCCTGACTTCCTTAATTTGATTGATGTTAAGTCTTTTTGGGAACGGAATCCAGATTTCTCCAAATTGCTTTCTAAAAGCATTGGACATGGGAACTCTAAATTTCCCATCCTTAACAACAATTCTGGGAATTATCAGCAAGAAATAACCATCTTTAGGCAGGTAATTAGGAAGCTTCACTTTTTGTTGATAACTTCCGCTTTTGACTGCACTAATCAATCCGTAGAAGCTTTTAAAGGTTCTGTCTACCACTTTCAATGTTTGCTGTGCAATGTCTGTATTGAGAAACTTGTAATTCTCATTCATTTTGCACAGATGGTAGGCAGATTCATAACGTAAGTGTTTATGTTCCTGAAAGAAGTATTGCCGCACTGTGTACAAACCTACGTTATAGAGATTTTTACTCAGTCGGCACAACTGCAAGAGAGCAACAAATTCAGACTTATTCAGTTCTCTGATTTGGTTCTTTTGCGTCAGATACATAAAACAATTTTCGCTACATCTAGAAGATTACAGCGAAATTGTTGTCTATTCAACAAGAAAAACTGTGGGATAAATCCCACCGTGTCGTTTTTCCTCCACTGGCTTCTAGCCAGTGGTTTCCAAACTCCCGTGAGGTTTCTGATGAGTATTTTATTCAGGGAATTGCTGAAAAAGGTAGGCAGTGGCAACCATACAGGTGAGAGTTTAACTCGTGCGGAAGCAGCCACCGCCACTAAAATGATGTTATTAGGTGAAGCTACACCAGCCCAAATTGGTGCGTTTTTAATTGCCCACCGCATCAAACGCCCCACAGGAGAAGAATTAGCGGGAATGTTGGATGCTTACGAGGAACTGGGGCCAAAACTGCAACCAATCACCTCTACACATCCAGTCATAGTTTTTGGTCAACCTTATGATGGTAGAACCCGTACAGCACCAATTAGCCCGATAATCGCCCTGATGCTGGCTGCCGTCGGACAACCAGTAGTGATGCACGGAGGCGATCGCCTCCCGACAAAATACGGTTTACCATTAGTAGATATTTGGCAAGGGTTAGGCATTGATTGGACTAACCTATTATTGGCACACACCCAAGAAGTCTTCGAGGAAACAGGCATCGGCTTTGTTTATCCGCCTCAGCATTTTCCCTTAACTCAAAGTCTTTGGGAATACCGGGAGCAATTAGGCAAACGTCCCCCCTTAGCGACAATGGAATTAATTTGGTGTCCTTATGCTGGGGATGCTCATATAGTAGCGGGGTTTGTGCATCCGCCCACAGAAGCAATGTTTCAAGTAGCCTTGAGACTGCGGGGAGTCAGCAAATTTACCTTAGTCAAGGGATTAGAAGGTAGTAGTGATTTACCGCGCGATCGCACAGCCATCATTGCCCTATCTCAAGCATCCCCAGAAATCCAAAGATTACTTCTCTCACCCCATGATTACGGGTTTACTACTAAAAACGTCCCCCTGACAACTACCGAAGAATTACTAGCTCAAATTCAGGGCGTGTTAGCTGGTAAACCTAGCGAACTACTGCAAACAGCCTTATGGAATGGCGGATTTTATCTTTGGCGGAGTGGGATTTGTGATGATATGCAATCAGGTATAGCCAAAGCGGAAGAATTATTATCTAGTGGAATAGTCGCCCACAAACTCGAACAACTCACTCAGGTAATTAACACAGTTTCAGGAAAAACCTTTCAGCTTTTTTAAAAGGGAACAGGGAACGGACAACAGGCAACACTCCCATCCCCATACTTAACACTTCTAGGGCGAGGTGGTCAAAATAATTTTAATTTTTGTAAAATTTAGCTTAAGTCATATCTTGCACCATTCTCAATAAGCGTAAGGCGATGCACTGCCAACAACCTAAAATTAAGGGTTTGAACAACTTGCAAGCAATGCCCACCCTACAAAAATTATCATTAAGGAACAGGTGCAAGATGTGTGTTAACAATCAAGAGGCGGGAATTTTCCCGCCTTTATTTTTATTCCCTATTCCCTATTCCCTGTTCCCTGTTCCCTGTTCCCTGTTCCCTGTTCCCTGTTCCCTGTTCCCTTTTATCCGTGAATCGTCACAACTGTCTGCTGAATTCTGGTGTCAGTCAGCAAAGGCAAAAATCGGTGAATTAGTCCGATTGTCACGGCGGGGAGTTCCAACTGCGGTGTCAGTCCTACATCTTCCAGAGGTTGGAAAATACGGATAGCTTGAGGATTCTTCTCTGCTAGACGGCGGCCAATGTCTGGCCCCGTAAATTGGGACTTCTGCCCCCAAATAATTGCCGTTGGTGTGGTTAACTGTTGGATGTAGAGGGATAAATCAAAGCACAAGTCACCCCGAACAAAAGACAGGGCTGCATATTCAGCATTAGGCTGTTGGGCAGATTCTAGATAAGCTGCCACAATTTCCTCATAGATACGGTTAGATTGGGCAAATTGCCGTTGTTCTAAGAAACTACGGATACCGCCGCTAGTAGCAACACCAGTGCTATATAAGAAACGGTCGAGAACAGGAACACTAATAATCTGAGCAAACCAACTGCGGGAGTAGTCCTCACCAAAGTCAGACAGTCCGGCTGGTGTGACGAGAATTAAAGACTTGAATAGATGGGGATGGGTGATAGCTACTCGAATTGTAAACGCTGCTGTCAGAGAAGAAGCGATCGCTGTCACTGGCCCTGTACAAGTTTGCTCAACAAACTCTCGAATTACCGTCAAATAATCCTCAATCTTGTAATTCCTCGCTGGATGTTCCGACTGACCCCATCCAATTAAATCTGGGGCGAGAATGCGATAATTAGCCGCAAAAGCCGGATAAACCTTAGACCACTCATAAGATGAAGACCCACCACCAAAACCATGAAGAAATACCAAAGTTTCTTGGTTTGATTGTGCGCTTCTGTTGTCCTGCCAAAGTGAACCAGTGGCAGTATAATACACCATCTTACCTAGGGAGGTAATGATAGAACGTTGTTCAAATCCCTGTGGCTGAAACATAAGCCTATGTTATCGATGATTATGGTTTCTCAGCGCAGGTGACAGTTGTTCGACTTCAAAATCATCAATAAATACAAACAAAAGCATCTTGACTTTTGAAGCACAACTAAGTCTTATTTATATTTCCCACAATTGCTATTATCCACTAACTGATAATTTTGACACCTCTGGCCAGCGTCAGATTAAGGCTCAATCAAGTTACCGAATAATCACCTAGTTACGCACCAAAAAATAAAGTAGCTTAATTATAAGACTTGCGTAGTCCTATCAGTAATACAATATAGACAATTTGGAAATAGGTAGGTAGACACTGTGGCAAAGGCTTTATCTTCTTGGCAGCAATTGATTAACCAGACGCTTAACTTGCTGCTTCCAGAGTTTAAAACCAAAGCCACCAAGCAACGATTTTGGCGGCGTTTCTCAGAGCCAGGAGCTATTCTTGGCTGCTTGACAATCGTCGTTGCTATGCTGTTGTGGAACTGGAAATTACTCTTGGCTTTGCTAGTTGGGATTGGGGTGATGTTACTGGTCTACTCAATGCAAAAATGGAATTGGCAACTGCATTGGGTAGAAATTAAAAAGTTTCTCCATAGCCCAAACCGTCAATTAGTCTTAGCCGTCAGCAGTGGGGGAATTGCCACTCTCAGCACTTACATGGCGGCGGCAATTTGGACAGACTCCCACAGCCATTGGATAGCGACTGGTGCTATTGTCCAAGGTCTGGGGACATTATTTACTTTAATTTTGTTAGTCTGGCAAATTGTCAACTTTTACAGCCAGCGTGAGGAAAACAGCTTTGAGCAGTTGTTACTGCATCTGACAGAACCAGACCCCATTAAGCGGTTGATTGCTGTACGTAGATTGACTAAAATCATCACTCGTCAGTCAATCGATGCTGCACACCAGCAAGATGTGGCGCAATGTTTGCACCTCCTCCTCAGTCGCGAAGCAGAAACAGCAATTCGAGACGCTGCTTTGGAAAGTTTACAAATATTGCAACGGGAGGAGTTACCATCTACCCCCTTGCCAACTCTCAAGCCGCTAGCAACTAAAGTTAAAGTCCGCGTTACTTCTTAGTGGAGAGCTTTCGCAGCTTTCAAAGCAGGTGAGAAGAACTTTTACCAGTCAACAGTCAAACATCCTCATTTAACTACTGATTGTCGATACAGTCTGCCATTACGGACTTGCACTACTGGCTTGTTACAACGACGGACTAATTGCTCATCATGGGTGGTGACAATTACCGTCGCCCCAAAAGAATTTAATTTTTGGAGAATTTGCATTACTTGCCAGGAATTATCAGGATCAAGGTTGCCTGTGGGTTCATCAGCTAAAATTAACGGTGGTGTTGCCACAATCGCCCGCGCAATACTGACTCGCTGTTGTTCTCCCCCTGAAAGTTGATCAGGAAAACAATCAGCTTTAGCCAGCAAACCCACCAGTTTTAAGGTAGGTTCTAAGCGTCTTTGAATTTCTTTGCGGGTGTAGCCTTGAGCTTCTAAGACAAAAGTGACATTTTCCGCGACTGTGCGCTGGTAAATTAACTTATAGTCTTGAAAGATAATACCAATACGTCGCCGAAATAAAGACAAGCGATCGCCCCGCAAACTTGATACATTACATTCATTGACAATCACTTCACCCTGTGTAGGTAACTCCCCACCATACAGCAGTTTTAACAGTGTAGACTTACCAGAACCACTAGGCCCCGTAACAAACAAGAATTCTTTTTGTTTCACCTCTAGATTCACATCCAACAAAGCATGGCAGCCATTACCATAGGTTTTTGTCACAGAGCGTAATTGCACCATGTTACTAGGACTACAATTTGGCGGCTGAGTGGCACTATCATTTTGAGCAGCAGTAGTTACTGGATTTGTTAATCTGTTGACTGTTGACTGGGTAAAAGTTTTCTCCCCCTGCTCCCCTGCTCCCCTGCTCCCTCTGCTCCCCTGTTCCCTCATTTCCCTCATCCCCATTTCCCCAGGATTCTGAAATTTTGTAGGCGTAAGCCTTGCCGTTCGCGTGAGCGTCTCCGATAGGAGAAGGCTATTTTGAATTTTGTACGCCTTTGGCGTTCCCGCAGGGTATTTTGAATTGATTTGTACCCCCTACTCCCCATTCCCGATTCCCTGAATTTAAGTTGCACTTCTGGCTGTGAATCGATAAACAAAGGCTTTGATAGCAAACTTGGGTAAAGCTAACATCCGCCGCCAACGCCAAGGTTCTTTATACAACCGATATAGCCATTCCAAATTATTATTACCCAACCATGCCGGGGCGCGAGATTTTGTCCCTGACCAAATATCAAAACTGCCACCGACACCAATCCAAATTGCTTGGGGACACAAATGACGGTTTTGGGCAATCCATAATTCTTGACGTGGTACTCCCAAACCCACCAAAATTACTTGGGGTTGCAATTGCGCCAGAGTTTGCTGCAATTGTTGTTCTTCTTCAGCCGAATGGTAGCCGGAGTGAGTACCCGCTATGTGCAGACTCGGAATTTGCTGTTGCCAAAAGGCTGCGGCTTGTGCAGCGACTCCCGGCGCACCGCCATAGAAAAACACTTGTTTGTCTATCTGCTGTTGTCCCATAGCGTGTAACAGCTTTTCTGCTAGTTCAATACCGGGACAACGTTGAACTTTTTGCCAAAGTAGCCACTGCAAATACAGCACTACCCCCGCACCATCTGGAATCACCAACTCGGCATTTTCAATGACATTAGCTAAGGAAGGATTTTGCTGCGCTTGCATCGTCATTTCTGCATTCAGGGTGATGACATGACTGCCTCGACTGTGTTGCAAGCAATCCAGCAACCAGCCTGCATAGTCATTCATCACATGCACTGGTATTCCTAACACCGAAAACACTTTAGGCATTTGAAACATAGCCCTACTTTTAATTAGCCTCACACCAGATGATCTCGAACGATAGTTTATCAAATTTTTTAATAGGGTGTGTGTGAGTCTTGGGTGAGAGTAAAACTTGGTAAACTACCGTGCTGAGGCAAAAGCAACGATACTGTAGGAACTGGATATTGATTATTTTCAGTAATAACAACAGCTTATAATTGATCAGCAGCTTTTATCATCGATTTCTGACAAATGCCGCGTAAATTAACTTTTTTAGACTATCAATACGCTACTATCATAGGTCAAGTATCGGCACAAACCTGGAAATTCCCTACTAAGAATGCTCTGCAACGATTGACAATAGGTAATTTTTGGGGCTTGAGTCGGGAATTGACCGAGACTTGACCTAATATTAAACAATCATATCATTTGTCTGAGCCTCATAAGTAAAAACTCTATATTTGTCTGTGAACATAATTATTTACACTGCATCTATTAAGTCATTTCAGTGAGGGTAACGGGTAGAAGCGGACTATGAGTAAAATTCGGATTGCGCTGATTGAAGATCATGACCTTACCCGCGTGGGTATTCGCACAGCTTTACAACAAAGGGAAGAAATTGAAGTAGTAGGTGAAGCTGCTAATGCTACGGAAGGAATGAAGTTGTTAAAAAAAATACAGCCAGATATAGCGATTGTCGATATTGGTCTACCAGATAAAGACGGTATTGAACTCACAAGGGAGTTAAAATCTACTAATAACGGCGATGAGCTAGAAACTAAAGTATTAATTCTTACACTTCAGGATAATAAAGAATCTGTGTTGGCGGCGTTTGCGGCTGGGGCTGACTCCTACTGCATGAAAGACATTAAGTTTGATAATTTGGTGGAAGCGGTGAAAGTAACTTACAATGGTCATGCTTGGATAGATCCAGCGATCGCACGCATTGTATTACAACAAGCGAAACAAAATCCCACCAAAACGGATACTGCTGCCGCCGCCGAGCCAAAAAATGCTGCCCCCAGCCTGGATGTCACAGAAAACCAGGATATCTTTGATCCCTGCGCTCTCACCGACAGAGAATTAGAAGTGCTACAGTTAATTGTCGAAGGTTGTAGCAACGCCGTAATTGCCGAACGCCTTTACATCACAGTCGGGACAGTAAAAACCCATGTCCGTAATATCTTGAACAAGCTATCCGCCGATGACCGCACTCAAGCAGCTGTCCGTGCTTTACGTTCTGGATTAGTGGGTTAATCTGCAATTTTTCCTCACCTAGAGTTAAATTGAGTTACAAAATTTAAGAGTAAAGTTATACTGATAAATATAAAACTATTGCTGAAAATCATCACGTTTTCAGCGAATTTTCGTGATTTGCTGCGATAGGGATTGTACTATCTCGCTGATAAATTATCCGTAAATGAAAATCAAATATGACGGAACCCAAGGTAGAAAAACTCAAGCTCATGGTCGTTGATGATGAGCCAGATAACTTAGATTTACTCTACCGTACTTTTAGGCGCAATTTCCAGGTATACAAAGCCAATCATCCCCATAACGCCTTGGCAATTCTAGAGCAAGAAGGCGAAATGGCGGTAATTATCTCAGACCAAAGAATGCCAGGAATGAATGGGACTGAATTTCTCAGTCATACAGTTGAAAGCTTTCCTGACACGATTCGGATTTTACTGACTGGTTTTACCGATGTGGAAGATTTGGTAGACGCGATTAACTCAGGTCAAGTATTCAAGTACATTACCAAACCTTGGAGTCCTGAACAGCTAAAAATTATAGTCGAACAAGCTACTGACACCTATCGCTTAGTTAAAAAGCGCACCCAAGAATTAGGTCGGGCTTTGCGGCGAGAATCTTTATTTAATGCGGTAACAACGGCAATTCGAGAATCATTGGATTATGAAAGTATGCTGCAAAAAATTGCCGCTACTATCGGAGAAACCTTTGATGCTACTTATTGCCTACTCCAACCCGTAGCAGGTGACAGCCTGACAACAAACCAATTTTTCTATCAAAATCCAGTAATTCCTGTTACAGATAATACTTTTAACCCCAGTATTTTAATTGAGAAAGTCCTAGAAACTGGTGAATATCAAATTGCTCAAGATACAGATGCAGGTAAAACTTGTAACTACTTAGTTGTCCCCCTGAGTTACCAACAACACCTGCTGGCTGTGCTAGCTTTATGTCAGTGGGGAGAAGATTATCCTTGGCATGAGGAAGAAATTCAACTGATTGCTGGTGTGGCTGAACAAGCTGCTTTAGCCCTTTCCCAAGCCAAACTTTACCAGCGTCTTCAGGAAAAGCAAGAGCAAATCAAAGCTGAGTTAGAGGTTGCCCGGCAAATTCAACACAACCTGCTACGCCAAACTTTACCAGATATTCCAGGCGCAAAGATCCAAGCTTGCTGCTACCCAGCGCGAGAAGTGGGAGGTGATTTTTTTGAGGTGTTCGTGCATCCCAAAGGGAATTTATGGTTAGCCGTTGGTGACGTTTCCGGTAAGGGTGTACCGGCTGCTTTATTCATGGCTAGTGCCATTTCCGTATTGCGTCGGGAATTATCTCAGGAAACACCGGCAGATCCGAATGTAGTTATACATAATCTTAACAATGCTTTATGTCATGACTTAATGGGCAACAATTGCTTCATTACTTTAGTCTTGGCTTGTTATCACCCTACTACCAGAGAACTGAGATATGCCAACGCTGGACATATCTATCCCCTGGTTTGGTCACGCCAAGCCACGAAAGTAGAACCACCGAACTATCTGAAAGTCCGGGGTATTCCTATAGGAATATTACCTAAGTGGCAAGCCCAATCAGGTCATTTAGTTCTCGCGCCTGGAGACACATTACTGCTAGCCAGTGATGGCATCACAGAAGCAATGGTATCAAATAACTTTTTAGAATCCGCAAAGTCCGAGGGTGGCGTTTCACCAGTCAGCCGTTTTATGCTGAAACAAGATGGTCTGTGGCAAATATTACAAACACAAGCACAACCACTGTCTCTCAATGATTTATTGGCTCGCATCCAGGCAGATAACCCCGTTCAAGAAGATGACCAAACTATACTCTCACTGGAGGTTTTTTAACAGATGAAAAGTGAACTTCATGTTCCAAGTGACTTGAATTATTTAAACATCGTCGAAAACTGGTTGCTGGGATGCTTGAAAGTCCAGCTAGGAGATTCTGTTGATTGGTCTAGACAGTCGAGCCGTTTTCGCCTAGCGTTAGTAGAAGCATACTCCAACGTAGTCCGCCATGCTCACCAGCAGAAGTCTAGTATCCCCATTTTGCTGCGTTTGGAACTCAAAGAGCGAGATTTGGCTTTAGAAGTTTGGGACTATGGTACTGGTTTTGATGTGTCTGATTATTTTCCACCTAATCCTGTAGACAAACAAGAAGGTGGTTATGGATGGCTAATTATGAGTCGGTTGATGGATAAGGTGGAATACCAGTTACACGTTAATGGTGCTAACTGTCTCAAGTTAGAAGCTAGGATACCAGAACTAGCGCAAGAACTGGCAGTTTAGTTTGATTTTCATAAAGAATTTTGCACCTCATCAAATACTTGGAGACGAAACCAGGTATTTATCAGGTGATGTGGAGTATTTTTTTATTCAGAATAATTACCTGAGAACCCTTTTCCAATTGTAGGCAAGGGTCTTTTTATTTGGGGAAATCTGTATATATACTGAAATATACTCCCATATCAACACAATACCACTAATTGATAAAACTTAACACTATTGCTAACTTTTGCTAATTTTATTTGATCTATTACAGATAATTATTCAATACTTAAATAGTAAGCTGGCATTCACGTTGTCGGATTGCTACGTGAAGCAGTGGGAAATGTCCCTAAATCCAAGTCGAATTCATGATTGCACCTATGAAAGACTTATTTTGCTTATCACCACGCTATCGTCTTGATGATTCCCACTGGTTGGAGGGAATTGATCCCAGTCGTCATTACTGGCTAGCAGTGAATGGAGATCAAAAGTCAATCATAGGTCTGCCTGGTTTGATGGTTTCTTCCATGAGTGAACTGAAGCAGTTTATGCGTGAGTTCCGCAATCTCCAACCAGGAGAAAAAATGACTGTGGCTAGGGTAGCCAGTGTTGTGACAATTCACTGTGTTGGTTCTAACTGCTATGCCTTAGAAGCGGAAATCAATGGTGCTTTGGTTTGGCATTTGTTTGACCAAGAAACTTTAGATAGTTTGTTGATGACAGCACACCCAGATTGGCAATGTGCGCCATCAGACGTTGAGTTGGGTAGAAAATTATTAATGCGCTCTTTGCAAGCCGCAATGGTGACTCCTCAATAGGAAATAGTTATGATTCACGGCGCAAAGCTAATAATTCTTGGGGAGAAGCTAAAAGTTTGATTTTAGCCTCGGTAATTTGCTTGTGTTCGTTGAGGATAAATATCCATAGGACGTTAACACCACACCAAGAAGTCTGTGCTTTGCCCGTAACTTGGACTTGGATGTGATGATTTTCCCAGGGTTCAGTGATTCCTTGCTGGGGATCAGCTTTGATGTCTTGAGCTTCTTGTTGTAAATAAGTAGCGATCGCATCTACCCCGACAATACCAGATTCAAAGGGTGGATACATCACACCTTCTGTTGCAAACAAAGCCGCAGTTGCTAGAAAATCTCCGGCGTTTAAGGTGGCGAAATACTCCAGGATGGTAGGTTCTGTGATTCCTGGGATGGCATTCACACTGTTGGACGCACTGGATAAAGATTCAGCTGCTCTCATCAAATTACCTCATTACGCTAGCTGAACATCAATTAAAATCGAAGCTTAGATATAAAAAAAGCTGCTATTGGGATGTATACCCATAACAGACAGTCTTACTTAGGGAAGAATTTGTTCCCAGACTGATCATCTGGGAACTAAAACAGGTGTGACATTGAGGTTGGAAAGATATTGATAGCCCATTAATCAGCTAAGGGATCAACACCCATATCAGACACTACTCGACGCAAAACTGTGATTTGTTGCCCAAAGTCTAGTTGCTTGAGTGCTTCTAGTACCTGAGAACCATCACGAGAGATTTTATAGCCTGTGGGGACAGGGATAACAAAACCTTTGACCATTAATTCTGATAATTCGTACCAGAAAGCTAGCTTTGTATTCGCGCTGAAAATACCGTAGGAGCGAGTAAATTGGGTATTTCTCTTAGCAGCTAAGTCACGCATGACTTCTAGTTGCTCTGCGTGAGACATTTGCTTAATTTGATTTAACAAACCTTCTGCTAACTGTAAACGAGCAGCACCTGTAGCAGCAGGTGTAATTGAACGACCCATTTCTGTGTAAGCGTACCATAACACTGCTAATTGGTCATCTACGCTGAGGCTTTGAAATACAGCAGTGGTGGCAGCAACAGCATCACCAGTCTGGATACCGTTAACAGCTTGAGACAGGCGAATTGAAGAGGAATCAGAAGTGAATGTCATGATTGCACCACAGTCTATGTGTATAAGTGGGCTGTGTTTTCGTTAGGAGGTTGCATCACTTTGAGCTTGCTTGACCTCTTGTCTCTATGTTGCATCATTTATTTACAAATGGCAAATAAAATTTACAAATGATAGGGGTAGTAAATATTGAACTTCATTCTTGAATACCTTATGTATAATAGGAGTGCCGCCATTTTGGCAAAATTGTGTGATACAAATGCAGCCCGGTTCCATAGTTAACAGCAGTGTGGTAAAAGAAAAGGCCAAAGAGTTGGGTTTTCATCAAGTTGGGATTGCTGCTGTAGATCAAGGTAAGAATACAGAAGCCGAGAGGCTGCAAGCATGGATAAGGCTGGGTTATCATGCGGATATGGCGTGGATGGCGAACCCGAAGCGTCAGGATGTTAGTTTGGTGATGTCAGAGGCGCGATCGCTTGTGTGTGTGGCGATGAATTACTACACCCCACACCAACGCCCGGAAGGCGAAGAATACGCTAAAATCTCCCGTTATGGCTGGGGGAGAGATTATCATAAGGTGATGCACAAGCGACTCAAAGCACTAACTAGCTGGTTAGAATCACTAGATTCAAGTATTCAAGCTCGATACTATGCAGATACAGGCCCGATTCAAGATAAAGTCTGGGCGCAACGAGCCGGGATTGGATGGATTGCGAAAAATGGTAATGTAATTACTAGAGAGTATGGCTCTTGGGTATTTTTGGGTGAGGTGTTGACAAATCTGGAACTAGAGAGCGATCGCCCCCATACCGAACACTGCGGTAGCTGTACTCGTTGCATAGAAGCTTGTCCTACAGGTGCAATTACCCAACCCTTTGTAGTTGATGCTAATCGTTGCATAGCTTATCATACGATAGAGAATCGGGCAGAAACATTACCAGCAGAAATTACACCCCATCTGCAAGGCTGGGTAGCTGGTTGCGATATTTGCCAAGATGTTTGTCCTTGGAATCAACGTTTTGCTCAAACAACAGACGTGGCAGATTTTCAACCTTATCCTGAAAATATTGCCCCAAAACTGGTAGAATTAGCGCAAATCTCTAATGAGGAGTGGGATAGAAGATTTCCGGCTTCAGCATTACGACGGATAAAGCCGGAAATGTTAAGACGAAATGCCCGTGCTAATCTTGACGCATCCCAACAAAGTAATGACCCAGAAAGTGATTATCTTTGATTTTGATGGCACGATTGCGGATACTGTAGATGCGCTTGTAAGTATTGCCAATCGTTTAGCCGTAGATTTTGGTTATGTCCAAATTACGCCAGAAGAGTTGAAACTCCTGAGAAATTTATCATCTAGAGAAATCATTAAATATTCAGGAATTTCTGTCTTCAAAATCCCTTTTCTAGTCAAAAAAGTTAAGACAGAATTAAAAAATAAAATCCAGGAATTGAAACCCATTCCTGGAATGAAAGAGGCACTAGAAGAGTTACAAATTCATGGCTATAAGTTGGGAATTATTACATCTAATTCCCAGGATAATGTCACAGCGTTTCTGAAAAGCCATCAATTAGATAGTTATTTTGAGTTTATCTATTCAGGAGTAACTATTTTTGGCAAAACTACCATCATTAATAATGTACTCAAGCAAAAACAAATCAAAACTCAGTTTGTGATTTATGTAGGCGACGAAACCAGAGATATAGAAGCCTCAAAAAAAGCTAAAATCAAAGTAATTGCTGTAACTTGGGGCTTTAATTCTCCTGAAATATTAGCCAAACAAAATCCAGACTTTTTAATTCATCAACCTAGTGAGTTATTACCAGTAATTAAAAAGTGCTAATAACAAATTCAGGACTTACGCAACTGGCATAATAGTAGGGTGCGTCAGATATCAACAATCTGTTTATTGACAGCATTTAAGCCGTCTGACGCACCCGACAAGACATATTGAGTGTGACAGTTGCGTAAGTCCTAAAATTGTAGGGTGCGTTAAAGCAACGCACCGCATGATGGGGACTGGATACTATTAGGAAGCAGGGGAGTGGAGGAAGCGGAGGAAGCGGAGGAGAGAGACTAATGACTAATGACTAATGACTATTTTTTAGGTTTACCTTTTTTCAAAGCTTTTTGTACTAAATCATCATTGACGCTAGTGACAGCTTCATCCTTGGAAGCTCCAACTTCCTTAGCTAACTCTAAATAATCATCAGGATTACCCGTTGCTTGTGCTGGAGTAGTGGTTTCTTCTGGCTGAGGAATTTCATATTTAGATTGAGTCGCCGCTTTTGCAGCATTTGCACCTTCGCCTGTGCGATCAATTTCACTAACACTCAATTCTTGTGCTGCTGCATAGTCAGCTTCATAATCAACCATTGGTGTTTTTTCTGCACCACTAGCTATCCTTTCAGCCGCTAATTTTGCGTCATGGGTAGGAGCTTCAACGGAATTAGGCTTCACTTCATCAGGCATAGTTCACACCTTGAGTAATTTTTCAATTGCTGTGGTGAGCATAACAAGGTGATTGTCTATTTTTTAGCCCCCAGAAGAGAGATTTTCACTCTATTCAAAGATAGAGAAATTAGCAAGATTTAATTATTTTAATTATTTCTCTGGTCAGTAGATGCTAATAGTTGAAATTTGATAATCGTAAGTATATTATAATTGATTGGGAAAAAATTATGACTGCTAGTTACGAGCAGAAAACACCGCAAGCTCTCAGCCCAGAAACTCAAAAGTTAGTAGAAGTTTTTAACACTTTAGATACTGATGGCAAATTAGCTTGGCTATATTTTGTTTATGAAAAAATGGGGGATTCGGTAACTCCAGCCGATCCCACTGCCGCCGAACCAGAGTTAGCACCGCTTTTATTCGATGACTTTTTTCGACTATCAGATGAACAACAATTAGCGATTATGCGCGAAATTGTTAACTGTGAAGATACAGAATATTCTCGTGCTTATGGTGCTTTAAAAGAAAATAATCAGCTATTCGTCTGGTATGCTTGGGCTGTAGGTATGGGCGATACAGTGGTAGGAATGCCAGATAGCTACCAGCGTAGTGCAAAAATTAACAATTTATTAACTCGAATTGAAGAATTAGATTTTGAAGGGCAAATTTCGGTGTTGCGATCGCTCGCCTCAGAAATGGGTTACACTGATGTCAAGCCGATTGCCACGCAAGCGGAAACTGGCAAAACATCTAGTCTTTAAATAGACCTAACCCCCTAACCCCCTTCCCGACGCGGGAAGGGGGAACAGTTTATCAGGACTTACGTAACTGGCATATTAGTAGAGTGCGTCAGATAGCAAAAATAGATTTATTGACATCATTTAATCAGTCTGACGCACCCTACAAGACTAACCTCCTTCCCGACGCGGGAGGGGGGAATAGTTTATGTAGCTACGTGGTTTAAGTCTTCTGGTGTGAGGTGGGAATGCACTACTTTACCATCACGGAACCAGACTATACGATGGGTTTGACGAGCAACTTCTGGCTCGTGCGTTACCATAACTACAGTAATCCCACTGGAATTTAATTCTGTAAAAATATCTAAAACTTCTTGAGTGGTGCGTGAATCAAGCGCGCCAGTCGGTTCATCAGCTAAAAGGACAACGGGACGGTTGACAATAGCACGGGCGATCGCTACCCTTTGTTGTTGTCCGCCAGATAGTTGAGTGGGTTTGTTGTTGATGCGATTTGCTAAACCGACTTTTGTCAGTGCTTCGGCGGCGCGATCGCGTCTTTCGTTAGGGTTGACACCAGCATACACCATTGGCAACATCACATTTTCTAAAGCACTCAGTTGGGGTAAAAGGTGGAATTGCTGGAAGACAAACCCCAATTTTTTATTCCGAATGTTTGCCAAATCTGCATCTTGCATTTCTGCCACATCGACATTATCTAAAAAATAATGTCCTGTACTTGGGCGATCTAAACAGCCGATGATATTCATGGCTGTAGATTTACCTGAACCAGAAGGCCCCATGATAGAACAATATTCACCCTCGTTAATCCCTAAATTCACATCATTCAGGGCTTTGACTTCAGTTTCACCACTGCCATAAACTTTAAAAATATTTTCTAGTCGAATAATTGCTGATGTCGGCGCAGGATTGGGAACCAGAGAATCTGTAATTGAAATAGTGTTTGGCATAAGTTATTAGTTATTGGGGATTGGGGATTAGACATATATTATTGGGCGTATATGTAGAGACGTTGCATGCAACGTCTCTACAAGTCAATAGCTTCCTCTGCTCCCTTGTCTCAAGAGCCTCCCCACCTACTAGGATAGTATTTACTTGGACTAATCAGTGGCAAACAACAACGATCGCACACGATAAACATAAAATTTACAATGAATCAGGTAGACTACCTCCGCATCAGCTTAATAGATCGCTGTAATTTTCGCTGTCAGTATTGTATGCCAGAGGGGGCAGAGCTAGATTATATCCTCAAGCAACAGTTACTCACTGATCAGGAATTGCTGACTTTAATTCGTGAGGTATTTATTCCTGTGGGTTTTCGTCGCTTCCGGTTGACGGGGGGAGAACCGTTACTGCGTCCCCGTGTGGTGGATTTGGTAAGCGCGATCGCATCTTTACCCCAAACTCAAGACTTGGCTATGACTACCAATGGCTTTTTACTCGCACCTTTAGCGCAGAGTCTCTATGATGCTGGTTTGAGACGGATTAATATTAGCCTAGATTCCCTTGATCCTGATATTTTTGACAAAATTATTGGTAGTGGCGGACGTTCTCGTTGGCGACAAGTTTGGGATGGTATTCAAGCCGCTTATGGTGTGGGATTTGACCCTTTAAAGTTAAATGTGGTGGTAATTCCAGGGGTTAACGACCATGAAATTTTAGATTTAGCGGCTTTAACTATTGATAAACAATGGCACGTGAGATTTATTGAGTTTATGCCCATTGGTAATGGGGATTTATTTAGCGATCGCGGTTGGATATCTTCAGCCGAATTACGTCAACAAATTCGCGAGCGTTGGGGCTTGACAGAATCCCAAGTTTGTGGTGCTGGCCCTGCGGATGTCTTCCAAATTCCCGGCGCGAAGGGGACACTAGGATTTATCAGTCAAATGTCAGAATGTTTTTGCGATCGCTGTAACCGGATGCGTCTGAGTGCGGATGGCTGGCTCAGACCTTGTTTATTAAATGAAACTGGTCAAATAGACTTAAAAACGGCTTTGCGCTCTGGTGTAAGCATCCACCAGTTACAAGAGCAGGTCAGAAATTTATTGACAATCAAGCCAGAAATTAACTTTAAACAGCGCGACTCTGGTACTACAGGAGCTTACAGCCGTACCATGTCGCAAATTGGGGGTTAGTCATTAGTCATTAGTCAATAGTCATTAGTCAACTATTAATTATCATCTGACTATGAACTATTGACTGTGGACTATTGACCAAGAACTAGGCTTGTCGTGAGTAGTATTCCACGACCAGCAGTTCGTTAACTTGTAGTGCCACCCATTCGCGTTCAATGACACTGTTTACCTTACCTTCCAGTTTGTTTTTATCAAACTCTAAATGATTGGGAAGGTTAGCTAGACCGGGATATTGTAAATTATTCTCCACCAACTTCCGGGATTGCGCTCTGTCTCTGACCGCAATTACTTCACCGGGACGAGTTTGATAGCTGGCGATATTCACTACACGACCGTTAACTGTAACGTGACCATGATTCACCAACTGTCTAGCAGCTGGGATAGTGGGAGCCATACCCAAGCGGAAAACGGTATTATCCAAGCGCATCTCTAGCAATTGCAACAGCACTTGTCCGGTAGAACCAGTTACCCGTCTAGCCTTACGCACATAGCGTAACAGCTGCTTTTCGGTCAAACCGTAGTTACAACGTAGCTTTTGCTTTTCTTCTAGACGGACAGCGTATTCAGAACGCTTTTTGCGGTTCTGACCGTGCTGACCTGGTGGATAAGCGCGTCTTGCGCTCTTACGAGTTAATCCAGGCAATTCGCCCAAACGACGTACAATTCTAAGCCGTGGCCCTCTATATCGGGACATGAGTTTCCTTAATCTAATCCTGTTTAAACTTTACCCAGAAATACTATTGTGACATTCCTCGGCGTAAACGCAAGAGGATTCTTGGGCTGAACATTGCCTTGACTAAGCAAACCTAGTCTTGGTCTTACAAGTTCATGTCTAGTCCGACTACACTTTTTCAAGCCAGCCGCTTAACGGACTACTCCCACAAGCGTAAATTCCCCTGTGTCCCAGGGTATTTAATTTCTTTTAGCTCTTTTCCGTATGGGCTGATTTTGAGATACCAGTGACGGATCGGAATTGTGAGATTACACAGTAGGAAATCAAACTTATTTCCTAACTGTTCTGACGGTCAGCAAATTTAAGAATTCTGACAAATCATTATTTTAACAAAAAATTGTTGATTGTTGATTGTTGACTGTTGATTGGGTAAAAGTTCTTCTTCCCCTACTCCCCCCACTCCCCCTTTTCTCTGGTTTTGCCTGATTTGCCTTCGATTGGCTGCACATTTGAGTTAGCATAACCTTGGGTGTTTGGAGAATGGCAATGAGTAAAACAGTGGTTAGTGGCTGGGAAACCCAACCAGGAAAATTTAAAAATTCTCTGATGCGGTTGACAGCACCAATTTTGGCTGTGGTTGGTTGTGTAGGAATCAGCGTCCCCAGTATGGCTGTTAGTGGTTCTTATGACAATAACTATCGCGCCTGTGCAGGGAGACTCTTAGGTGTGGGTATAAGCGGACAAGCAGCAGCACAAGCTTGTGCGGCGGCGTTACGTCCGACAGATTTATCTTCCTGTGTGGTTTTTATTAAAAATCGTACAGAGATTAGTGCTACTGATGCGCTTTCTGTGTGTGGACAAGCAAGACGACCCAAGGAATTAGCTACTTGTGTGGTTTCCGTTAGTCGCAATACTCAACAAGCAGTTAACCCAGCAGTGTTAAACTATTGTAGTCGCACTCTCTTACCAGAGCGTTTTGCTCGGTGTGTAGTAGGTTTACGTAGTCAGATAGACATTGCCCCGATTCAGGCTCTTGATACTTGTATTGATGGTAGCGATCGCATTGGTGGTATACCTTCCTTGACTCCACCCAATCAACCACCCACAACATTCAGTCCTACCTTTGATTCTCAACCAATTCCTGGCAGTCCCGGTAATAGATAAAGTTTTATCAAATTTTGGGGTGAGTTAATCGCTCACCTATTCCCGCAAGGAGGCTGACACACCCAACCAAAGGGTAAGTTTATGCGGAATTGCGGGGTAAAAAAGCCGGCTATTCTTATGAAAAAGATACTCAAATATCTGAGTTTAGGTTTAATATCTACATTTTTAACGGCTACTCCCGGCTTTAGCGCAGAAAGCATCAGTTTTTTTTACCCTCCCTTTGGGGAATTTACCCTACCTGTGGATTCGTTAGAAACTTTTGCTAAAGAAGGGAAGATAGATGATGACTTGAGATTTTACGCCCAACGCGCCACACCTGAACAACTGGCTCAACTACGGGAATTACTGCAAATTCGTTTCAATGTCACGCCTACGTTAGTATCTCAAGTGACTTACTCGCCAGTTGGTGAACAGGTATTACAAAGACTAGGAGAATTACTGTTAACTGATTCTCGCCGCAATGGTTTCTATGCTTTACGTGCTGCGTTAATTTTGTCGGCTGCTTCCCCAGAGGGTTTGTCACTGATTAATGTACTGCGGCAGTTTCCCAGCGATCGCCTGCGACTAAATTTTACGGAAGCAGTCGAAATAATTGACGATTTGTCCCAATTACTCAAAACTAGGGATAAAGTTGTGGCTGATTTGCAACAACAAGCATTGAGGCAAACTCTTCAATCTCAGTCGGATTTATCCCTATTACCAAAACTACCAGATTTGCGATCGCCTGGAAAGTTCCCTTGGCAAAAAATTAGTTTAACATTAACTGATCTGTCACGCGATCGCCGTCTCCCTGTGGATGTCTACCTACCCACCACCACCACCGAGACTGATAAAAAACCACCTTTCCCCTTAGTTGTCATTTCTCATGGTATCGCCTCAGACCGCTACACTTTTGCTTATTTAGCCGAACATCTCGCATCCTACGGCTACGCTGTAGCTGCATTAGAACATCCTGGTAGTAATGCTCAACGCTTTCAGCAATACTTTGCTGGTTTAGCACAACCACCCGAACCACAGGAATTTATTGATCGACCTTTAGATATCAAGTTTCTACTCGATGAACTGCAACGGAGAGAAACTTTCGATCCCCAGCTTCAGGGTAAACTCAATTTCCAGCAAGTAGCCGCAATTGGTCAATCTCTGGGAGGCTATACTGTCTTAGCCTTAGCAGGTGCAAAGTTTAATTTTGAAGCACTCCGCCAAGAGTGTCAACCCAATAACTCATATTTGAATTTATCGTTAATTTTGCAGTGTCAAGCAACTCAGTTAGCTTTCAACAACTATGGGTTAAAGGATGAACGCATCAAAGCCATCATTGCGGTTAACCCCGTCAATAGCGCAATTTTTGGTGAAACTGGGATCAGTCAAATTTCCCTCCCTGTGATGTTAGTAGCAGGTAGTCAAGATATTTTCGCCCCACCAGTACCCGAACAAATTCGTCCCTTTACTTGGCTGACTAACCCTAATAAATACTTAGCCTTAGTTGAAAACGGCTCTCATTTTACTTTTATAGGTGAATCTGATCCTGAGAGTAAAGTATTACCTGTACCCGATGCTTTACTTGGCCCTGATCCTACTGCTGCTTATTCCTATCTCAAAGCCTTAAGTGTAGCTTTTTTAGAAACTAATCTGATCAATCGCACTGAATACCGCGTTTATTTACAACCATCCTACGCCCAATATATTAGTAAATCTCCCCTCAATCTCAGTCTCATAGATTACTTGAGTACAGAACAGTTAAATCAAGCTATCAGGAAGTAGGGGGGCAGGGGGGCAGGGGGAGAAAAACTAATGACTAATGACTAATGACTAATGACTAATTGTCAGGAGATCGCCATATTGAGGGCGTAGTATTTATAAAAACTTATTGCAGATTACGAAGCTTATATATATTCTTATAAACAAGTATTAAGAAATACTTATTAAAAAAGATTGCAACTGCTTGATTTAATTGCTAGTGTGTGTATTGACAATGATGCTGAAAAACGCTCTGGTTCAGGAGGGGTAAAACATAAGAGCTAATCTATTCAGCCAAGAGTGTACAGCATTGATTTGCAATCTGGAAACTGTGAGCAATGCAAATTAGTCGAACAAAAAGATTTGATCGCTGAGAACTAATTACTGTTGAGATTTTGAGCAAAACCGATGATTTGTCTTAGCCTGTGCAGGATGTGGTGCTGATAGTTGATGCACTGGGGTAAGACTTAGACTCTGGAGGTGAACAAGTATGAATCTTCAAGGGAAAGTTGCCCTGATAACAGGGGCTTCTCGTGGCATTGGGCGAGCGATCGCCTTAGAATTAGGACAACAAGGTGTAAAACGGCTGATCTTAGTAGCGCGCGATCGCCGAAAATTAAGAGAAGTAGCCCAAGAAATCGAAGCAATGGGCGTTGAAGCAACCACCTTAGCGATTGATTTAACGCAAGTAACAGAAGTTAACATCGCCATTGCTCAAATTTGGCGCAGTTATGGCCCTATTCACCTGTTAATCAACTGTGCAGGTGTAGCATACCAAAACTCATTTCTGCGTTCCAAAATCCCGCAACTGCAAGAAGAACTGTCTGTAAACTTATTGGGAATGTACACCCTCACCAGTCTGATAGCCAAACGCATGGCTAGCCAAAGACAGGGAACAATTATCAATGTTTCCAGCTTAATGGGGAAAGTAGCCGCCCCGACAATGGCGACATATTCAGCAACAAAGTTTGCCATCTTAGGATTTACCCAAGCTTTGCGTCAAGAACTCGCAGAGTACAACATCCAAGTCAAAGCCTTGTTGCCTACTCTCACCGACACAGACATGGTGCGCGACTTAAAACTATTTCGCTGGGTAATACCCATGACTCCCCAACAAGTAGCCAAAGCCCTTGTTATAGGATTAAAAAAAGATTCACCAGAAATTTTAGTAGGTTGGCAAAGTCATTTAGCGGTGTGGTGTCAACGTTTAGCACCTGGGTTGCTGGAATTGATTTTAAAAATCGCAGCACCCACAGGAGCAGCAAAACCGAGTTTTTTGACCAAATTCCAGCGTTTTGCTGATTTATTCTGGACAGAACCACGCTTTCCCTTTGTATTTGCTCGCAAGCCGTAAAATTGTCTTTTGAGTTCGTAGTAAGGACTTTAGTCCTTATTTCCTGGGTTAAGGTGCGTCAGATGTGGAAAATCTGTTGATATTTACCAAATCATCGCAGATGACGCACCCTACAAGAGATGATTTTGTTGGGATAGCTTGTTTAAGAGAGGATTAAAGTCCTCACTACAAACTATAATCAGGTATTCTTGTTTGCAGAGTCAACAAAATGCTATCCTCACAAAATTCCACCCTGCCAGAAATTATTGATGGTTTACCGAATATATCTGGATGGGAAGCTGAGGTGATTTCTGTAGTTAATCATGATGCGCCTGTGTTCTTACCTTCAACCAATATCAGGTTAGAGGATGTCAATGCAACATTTGCGATCGCCTTACATTTCCACCAACCTACTATACCAGCTGGTAGCGGTGGCCAACTAATCAGCAATCTGCAATATATGTTTGAACATCCCCATGAAGGCGACAACCACAACGCTGCACCTTTTGCTGATTGTTACAGTCGCATGGGTGATTTCATTCCCGAACTTGTCAATCAAGGTTGCAATCCCCGCGTCATGTTAGATTACTCTGGTAATCTGTTGTGGGGACTCCGACAAATGGGACGCAACGATATACTAGATAATCTCAAGCGGATTACTTGCAACCCTACCTATCAACCCTATGTAGAATGGTTAGGGACAATGTGGGGTCATGCTGTTGTACCATCTACCCCCATACCAGATATTAAATTACATATCCTCGCATGGCAACAACATTTTGCCGCAATTTTTGGCTGGGAAGCACTAGCGCGAGTTAAAGGATTTTCGCCGCCAGAAATGCACCTACCAAATCACCCCGATACATTATTCGCATTTGTCAAAGCTTTAAAAGAATGTGGCTATCGCTGGTTACTTGTACAAGAACATTCAGTAGAAACAATTGATGGTCAATCTTTAACTCATAAACATTTACCACATCGGCTGATGGCTCGCAATTCCCAAGGCGAAACTATTAGTATTACTGCTTTAATTAAAACCCAAGGTTCAGATACTAAGTTAGTTGGGCAAATGCAGCCATATTATGAAGCTAAAACTTTATCAAAACAACAGTTAGGAACAAACTTGATTCCACCAATAGTCAGTCAAATTGGTGACGGTGAAAATGGCGGCGTGATGATGAATGAATTTCCTAACGCCTTCAAACAAGCTTGGTGGGATATGCTCAACAACGGTGGTGGAAAATCCCATGTTGTTGGGGTGTGTGGTACTGAATATTTAGAATTAATTGAGGCGACTGGTTGTCAATCAGAAGATTTTCCCCAGTGTCAACCTGTAGGGCAACATCAAATCTGGCAACGAGTCAACCTAGATAATTATCAACCTGAAGCTGTGGAAAATGCTATTCAAGAATTAAAGCAAATTAACCCAAACTTTCATGTAGATGGAGCCTCTTGGACTAATCATATCAGTTGGGTAAAAGGTTATGATAATGTTTTATCTCCCATGTATGAATTAAGTAGTTTATTTCATCAAAAGTTTGATAACTTATTAATTAACTCCGCAAATAAATCTATTACCAAAAAATCAGAATATCGTCAAGCATTGCTAAATAATTTGTTACTGCAAACAAGCTGTTTTCGCTATTGGGGACAAGGTAATTGGACAGACTATGCAGGTGAAATTTATCGGCGTGGACACGATTTACTGAGTATGAATTAGATATTGGCAATGGTAATTAAGTTTGTATTAAGCGGCTATAGCCCATTTCTCAGGACTAAAGTCCTGACTACAAACTTTTTACTAAGTATGATTAAATTGTCACAAAACTATAATTTTGGTAAAATTTCCGGTAACAAATGACCAGGAACTTTAGATAAAGCTAAATTTTGTCCTTGGATACCTAACTCATTGTGAAACGCCCGAATAGTTCTGACTATATAAGTGAAAGTGGTTTGATAAGCCTCTGGTTGTTTACTCAAACCATTTAAAGCTTGCAGATGATTGTTTAATGCTGCTTCTAAGTGATGCGATCGCCTAGTTTGTTCGCCATCAAAGCTATTGTCTGTGACTAACTGATAATGAGCTAGCCCTAAGTTATTATGAGTAGCGAACAAATCAAAGCTTAAGGCTGTATTGCTGAGTGAATCAGCCAAAGCGATCGCTTCTTCGTAAGCATCAATACACAATTGTAATAACTTGCGTCGCTCCTCCTTCTGAGTTTGGCTACAATTAGCTAAATGCCAATAAGCAGTACCCAAATTATTCTCTGTCGCCGCGCAAGCACTGGGAACATTTGCCGGAGTGCGATATTTTAAAGCTTCCCGGTAAACTTCAATAGCTAACTGGAGATGTTCTACAGGCTGTTCATACTGTGCCAAATTCCAATAAGCAGTACCGATATTGTTTTGAATCATCCCATATTTTAGCGGTTCATCCTGGGGATGATAGTAAGCTAGAGCTTGTTTGTAGGCAGCGATCGCTTGCTTTAAATGTACAATCGGCTGATGATATTGTGCTAAATGCCAGTAAGCAGTACCTAAATTGTTCTGACAAGCTGCATACTTGAGCGCATCTAATTCTACCCTGCGGTAGCGCAACGCCTCAATATAAGCTGAAACCGCTTTCTGCCAATTTTCCGCCGGATGAGCAAAGCCAGCTAAATCACCGTAGGCTGTACCCAAATTATTTTGCACCCGCGCATAAGTTTCTGTTTGGGTTTCTGGGGAAATTATTTTTAAAGCCAACTGATAAAATTCAATTGCTTGTTCTATATAAGTTTGTCCGGCTTCAGAACTGGATGGTGTGCGATACAGCATCCAATACAGTGTACCGAGATCATTGAGAATATTCGGCAGTTCTGGAGATTTATCATCATAAGTAATTGCCTCCTGATAGGCAATAATCGCTACCATCAGGTTTTCTAAAGTTGAGTTTCCCTGTTCAATATAAAGACGATATAAGTTACCCAACTGAAGATAAGCAGTTGCCAGCATCTCGCCGGAAGCTTTTTGTGAGTGTAATTTCTCAATTTCTAACAATAATTCCTGGGGTTGCCAGTTATCCTCACCTGCTGGCACAACATTCTTGTTACTTGTCGCTGACACTAACTCTGTTAATTCTTGACTGACATGAGACAAAGACAACAGGGATGGAGTTTTAACTTGACTATTTGTAGTAGAGAGTCCCTGTGGTTTTGGCTTACTGGTTAATAACTCTGAAATTGATCCTGAAACTTCATCTTTAACTTGTGGTGTGTTGCCAGACATATCTGTTGGTAAGTCGATCTGATCGCTTAATTCTAGTTCTGTCGTATCCCTAGCTCTAACTTCTGTTTCCAGACTGAAATCATCTAGTATAGATTGTTCAAAATTCCCGAAGTTAAAACTTTGGTAACTAGAAAAACGCTCAGGATAACCTTGATTTTGTGTTGCTGGTGTCGGTTCTCCAGCAAAAACAAACACACCAGTACGCCAACGCCAAAACTCTGGTACTGACTGCTGAATCGCGGATAACCAAGGACGCGATAACCACAATAACACGCTAGATTCCAAAAATCTGCTAGACTTTTGACCAGAAAAATACTGTTCGCACAAGCGTAGATAATGTAAAAATAAACGCTGACCTGATACCGATTCTTTTGTCAGTTGCTCCACACCCACAATCTGAAATGTTGGTATTGGTAAAGGCTTTCCTGGATTGTCTTGGGATGCACCCACAACTGGCGGCGGATAATTAGTCAACCACTGATTAATTTGTTCTATGGGATTTGGCTCACTGACATTTAAGCGCAAAGTCACTAATCGCGGGTAAGCAGGGGTGCTAATACCTTGACCATCTGCTGGCTGATATAGCACCTGTCCCACCGGATAGGCTAAAGTAGAATGCAAGCGGGCAGCTACTTGATTTCTTAAGTGTAAATCATCACTTACAGCTAAAAATAGTTGTCGCCGTAAACCAAGACTAACGGCAAGTTTTAAACGGTGATATACTTGCCTGTTCCAAACAGAATTCTCGGAATTTACAGTATCATTCACGCTCATCACGGCTGAATAGCCAAATTATAGTTAAAATCAAAATTAATCTTACGGTCTAATCTATGGCTCTAATTAAGTAGACGTGACCACATTAAGTTTTAATCTATACTTAAGATTGTTTTTTGGAAATTTCGTAAGCAACATAAGTAGTTAATTATACTTTTAACACCTAATGCTATTTTAGCAAAAAAGAAAAAATAAGGTTCCTTTCAAACTGGAACCCGAAAGACAAAAAAAAGTTAAATTTTATTAAAAGTTATGTTTTTTAACTGAGGTTTGAAACAGAGAAGGCGACAAAAATTAAACCGCCAACCAAAATTGTACCAACGACTCCGATGATGATGTAATTACGCTTTTGTGCATTTGTAGGAGGTTCTGCTTGATAAATCTTGGGTTCTTGGGCAAAATTGTTTAAACGTCCGCCTTCTTCACTGGTATAGGGCATGAATAAATTCCTTGCTCTGAATTTGTTCTTTAATCTTATAAAGACATAGAGATACTGCTCACAGCATCAGATACAAATCGTTACGAAAGGTCAGACTTGTAGGGTGCGTCAGACTGTTTAAATGCTGTTATTGATCAACCTATTTGTGATATCTGACGCACCCTACTAATATGCCAGCAATGACTGGTAGGGTGCGTCAGACTGTTTAAATGCTGTTATTGATTAACCTATTTGTGATATCTGACGCACCCTACTAATATGCCAGTTGCGTAAGACCAGTATTATAGACTAACTACTAATTGTCCCGGTTAGCGGTGAACTAGCACTAGCGTAGGATTTGATAGGCATTCGCCCGGCGAGGTATGCTAAACGTCCGGCGACAGTTGCCAAATTCATGGCGGCAGCCATAGCGGCGGGATTTTGAGCCAGGGCGATCGCACTATTAATTAATAAAGCATCTGCGCCTAATTCCATCGCTTGAGACGCTTCTGAAGGTGCGCCAATCCCCGCATCTACAACTACCGGCACATTGGCATTCTCAATAATGATTTGAATATTCGCAAGTGTTTTTAAACCCTGCCCTGAACCAATAGGAGCAGCTAAAGGCATAACTGTAGCACAGCCTACTTCTTCTAACCGCTTGGCTAGCATCGGATCAGCATTGATGTAGGGTAGCACCGCAAAACCTTCTTTTACCAATTGTTCGGCGGCTTGCAACGTACCTATGGGATCAGGTAGTAAATATTTCTGATCTGGTATGACTTCTAACTTAACAAAATTATTATCTTCTTGTCCCAATAACTTCGCCATTTCTCTTCCCAAACGCGCCACCCGAATCGCCTCTTCTGCGGTTTGACAGCCGGCGGTATTGGGCAACATCCAGATTTTAGACCAATCCAAGGCCTCTGCTAAACTTTCATGACCAGGGGCTTTAGTTTGTACCCGTCTAACTGCTACTGTCACTATTTGGCAACCGCTAGCCTCAACACTTTGCTGCATTTCGTCAATGCTGCGGTATTTACCTGTACCAGTCATTAACCGCGAGTGGAAGCTTTTACCCGCGATAGTGAGTGGTGAGTCGGGAATCGGGAGTGGGGAGTGAGAAGTCAGAACTGGGGTGAGTTGGGAATGTCCGTTGGAAAAGTTGGCGGAATGGGTAAACATGGGGCTGGTAGATGGCTGTTGTTGACAGCGTGAATAGTGGAAGTGAGACAGTAGGGGATCTGATTTTTGTTCCCAGATAAAATCAGCAATCAGTGCGGCGGTGATAGGTGCTAGCAATATACCATTACGATAATGTCCAGTAGCCAAGGTCAGATTTGAGCAATGGCTAGCCCCTAAGATGGGTAATTCGTCAGGCGTGGCGGGACGATATCCCCACCAAAATTGTTCGATAGGATAATGCTGTAGTTGGGGATAGAGGCGGATAGCTCCTTGCAGTAAGGTTTGAATGCCCGCCGGGGTGTTGTGGGGAGTAAAACCAACATCTTCGCTGGTTGCACCAATAATAATAGACCGGTTGCGCCTGGGTACAATGTAAATATTATCACCAAATAAAACTCTTTTTAAGGGTAATTCGGTAACAGATTCGGGGACTCTGACGCTCAACATTTGCCCCTTGCGTGGCTGCACAGGTAGAGGTAATAAGTCATTTGCCCAAGCACCTGTAGCTAAAACATAATGTTCAGCCCGAATGACACCTGTGTTAGTTTGGACACCTACAACTTGTCCCTGTCGCTGTAAAAGTGCTTCGACTGTAATGCCGTCTTTGAGTTCCACACCCAGGGACTCAGCCGCACTCCACAGGACGCGTACTAAAGCGCGATTATCAACTTGGGCATCTTCTGGATACCACCAACCACCAACTACTTCTGCACCCAATCCTGGTTGATATTGATGGATAGCTGTTTGATCTAACCAGTATGCAGGTGAGTCTTCTTTATTCCCCTGCGCCTCTGCTTCCCTACTTCCCGACTGTTGATCAACTGGGGCGAGGATACCACAAGCCCAGTAACCAGTATTTAAACCTGTTAACTCTTCGAGTTTGGCTGTCCAGTCTGGATATAATGAACGCGATCGCCAGCACAGCGATTTCATGGCTGTATCGGTGATTTTTTCGGCATCAGGAGCCAACATCCCGGCGGCGGCGTGGGAAGCAGCCGCTTGGAAATCACGACAAAGCACGGTGACTTTAGCACCGCGCAATTTGAGTTCAACGGCGATCGCCAAGCCCATCACGCCGCCACCAATAATTAAAATGTCTCTAGTCATTAGTCAATAGTCATTTATTGTTAACTATTTATCATTAGTACAACTAATAACTCATAACTTGTAACCAATGACTATGACAAGCTGGGAGTGGGGGACTTTTAAATCAGAGGGAGTAGGGGAGAAGAACTATTACCCAGTCAAGAGTCCCCTCCTAACTCCTACCACAAAGCTCGAATTGGTTGTTTATTTTGATTCGACACAGTACCACTGGATGAGGTATCTGTAGATTGCTCGTCTGAGACGTTCTCTACAGAACTGTCCATTGATGAATCGTTGGGAGCGTTATTTTGAGCTACCCTAGTTCTGCTTGTAGAAGTGCGTTCTTCTTGGCTAACGCTGCCTGAGTTTTCAATGCTGTTAAAATCCTCTTGAGCCACATTACTTCTGCTTGCAGAGGTATTGTTTTCCGAAGCATTCGCATTACTCCTATTCCGACCGGCAGAGGAGCTATTAACATTAATGTTAGCGGGGAGTACCCTTGAGGTTTTGCCGTTGGGAGCATTATTAGAGGCGGTTTGTTGCTCACCTATAGGAAAATTAATACCGAGCATTGTACCCATTAAAATGGCCAAGCCTCCAGCCATGAGAATTAGCGGTGTCCATCTACCCATCTTGATTTTCTCCTGATTAACCTAACCTTCTGGTTGCCATACTACTTGAGAACCTTGACCCCAAAATCCGTCAAATTTACTGACTCGTACATCTCCTAAGACTTGAGTCTGACAAGCTAAACGCAGGTCTTTTGTAGGAGAATGGGGAGGAAGCGATCGCCGCGTTTTGTCGCGCCAATTCACCACCGACACCTCACCTTCTACTTTAACTGCACAAGTTCCACAACTACCAATACCGCGACAGTTGATGACCTGAGAACCGCCATTATAGAGGTCAATACCGTTTTTTAACAAAATCTTGCGTAAATTGGCTCCTCTATCGCACTCTATCGTTTTACCCTGAGCTATTACTTTAGGCATATTTTAATTACCACATAGTCTTTTTCTTGTATCTTGGCACATTGCATTTAAACTTTTATCCCAAGTTTTAGTCTTATGACCACAAATCCCTTACCCCACATCTGGCTTTATGACACCACACTACGGGATGGCACGCAGAGAGAAGGATTATCAGTTTCTATTGAAGACAAACTACGCATAGCCCACAGACTCGATGATTTAGGGATTCCTTTCATTGAGGGTGGCTGGCCGGGAGCCAACCCAAAGGATGTTCAGTTTTTCTGGCAACTACAAGAAAATCCGCTCAAACAAGCAGAAATTGTTGCATTTTGTTCAACTCGTCGTCCTCATACCAATGCTGCCGATGAAACAATGTTGCAAGCAATTTTGACGGCTGGTAGTCGTTGGGTAACGATTTTTGGCAAATCGTGGGATTTACATGTCACATCTGGTCTAAAGACCACTTTAGAGGAAAATTTGGCCATGATCCGCGATACCGTCGAGTTTTTTCGCTCTCAAGGGCGGCGCGTAATTTACGATGCTGAACACTGGTTCGATGGCTACAAACACAATCGTGATTATGCTCTCCAGACGTTAGAGGTAGCAATGGCAGCCGGTGCTGAATGGCTAGTCCTCTGTGACACTAACGGCGGTACTTTACCTGACGAGGTCAGTCAAATAGTTAAAGATGTTGTTCAGGCGACTCTTGAGTGGGGACTCTTGACTCTGAAGAAGCAGGGGGGCAGGGGAGCAGAGGAGAAAAATTCAATGCCCAATGCTCAATCCCCCATTCCCCAAATCGGTATCCATACTCATAATGATTCAGATACGGCGGTAGCAAATGCCCTAGCAGCAGTTATGGCAGGGGCAACAATGGTACAAGGTACAATCAACGGTTACGGTGAACGCTGCGGTAATGCTAACCTATGTTCACTTATTCCTAATTTACAACTAAAACTTGGTTATAGCTGTATTGCAGAACACCAGCTTAGTCAGTTGGCAGAAGCTAGTCGTTTTGTCAGTGAAGTGGTAAACTTAGCCCCTGATGAACATGCGCCTTTTGTGGGACGTTCGGCTTTTGCCCATAAGGGTGGTATTCATGTCTCGGCGGTGGAACGTAATCCCCTCACTTATGAACACATTCAACCCGAACAAGTAGGGAATCGTCGCCGCATTGTGATTTCTGAACAATCGGGCATGAGTAATATTTTAGCTAAAGCCCGTACTTTCGGCATTGAACTCGATAAGCAAGACCCCAGGGCTAGGCAAATTCTCCAGCGTCTCAAACAATTGGAAAGTGAAGGGTATCAATTTGAGGCGGCTGAGGCGAGTTTTGCCTTATTGATGTATGAAGCTTTGGGGGAACGACGACAGTTTTTTGACATCAAAGGTTTTCAAGTCCATTGTGACTTGGTGGAAGGCAAAGAATCTAGTAATGCCTTAGCCACTGTGAAAGTAGCTGTTAATGGTGAAAATCAACTAGAAGCTGCTGAAGGTAATGGCCCTGTGGCAGCGTTGGATGCTGCTTTACGCAAGGCTTTACTGAATTTTTATCCCCAATTGGCTAATTTTGAGTTAACTGACTACAAAGTGCGGATTCTCAATGGGCATCAAGGCACAGCATCAACAACTCGTGTACTGGTGGAATCAGGTAATGGTTCTCAACGCTGGGCGACGGTAGGCGTGTCTACAAATATCTTGGCTGCTTCCTATCAGGCGGTTGTTGAGGGTTTGGAGTATGGGTTATTGTTGCATTTTCTAGAAGCTAGAATTCAGGGGTTAGAGGTTAGAGGCTAGGGGCTATCTTTTTAACTTTTGGCTGATTGAGCGATCGCACAGCAATTATGATTTTGATTCCCACACCACAAATCAGCGCGATCGCTCAGTCCTACCTCAACACTCGATAGACGCATTCATCGCGTCTCTACAAGAAAAATCGCCGCTTTAACTAAATTTCTCCCAAGCTTGACTGACTAATTTACTCAGCCAGCGTCGTTGCTGCTGATCTAATAATGGGTCATCAGCTAGCAGTTGCGCGGTTAAATCTTCTAAAGAGCGTCCCTGAGAACGCATGATTTTAATGACTCCGGCGATCGCTGATGCTACTAATTCTTCATCCACTGGTTTTTGTTTTAAAGCAAAAATTTCTTGGGGACTGTTTGGAATGGGATAATTCATGGCGTGGGTTTATAAAATTACAAAATGAATCAAAAAATTTGACAATTTTTTAAAAAATCTTTACCGAATCATTATGGAAACCAATAGGGCGGAGTCTAGCGTACTTGATGCCTTTCCCATATCTGCCTGAATAAGTAGATTTCGCGGAGATATTAGAAAAACATGAAAGAAATCCTCTATCTTGAAGTTCCGATTCCAGATACAACAACTGTACGCAGTTGGCTGCAAATAGAATTTAACCCCGGAAGTTGGGACAAAGTGCTGACTCCAGATGGATTCCGCCTGAAATTATCTAGTAAATATACAACAGGTGGGGCTAATTTTTCCGAACAATTACCGAAAGAAATTTCTGTATTTGTTTGGTCTGTCCAAAGAACCACTTATCTTAAGGTGTTTCGTTGGGCAGACAAGCCACTGCCCCAAGAGCAAGAATTCCTACAACGCTTAACTACGGAAATTAGAAGCCGGTTTCCCAATCAATACCCAGAACCACCAGCGATTGATTTATCCCAGCAATCAATTTTTGAGGCTTTAGCACCTGACTATCCCCTGACGGTAAAATATTTCCAAAAAATGCCCAATGGAGAATATGATCTCCAGCGCGCTTATTGGTGGGAACAAAGATGGCGCGAAGGGGTAAGAAATCCACAGCAACCCCGTCAGGTAGTGTTTTCACACACAGATGACAGACAAATTAATTCAAAAGTCAAGAATTCTGGGGAAAAAATCTCCCCTGCCTCCCCTACCTACGATTTAATTTACATCGGTGGCGCATTAGGGGCGATTCATGCGGCGGTGATGGCGAAACTGGGGTACAAAGTGCTACTGGTGGAACGTCTACCTTTTGGGCGGATGAATCGGGAATGGAATATTGCCCGTGATGAAATTCAAAGTTTGGTTAACTTGGGTTTGGTGACACCAGCCGAGTTAGAAAAGATTATTGCTAGGGAGTATAAGGACGGATTCAATAAGTTTTTTGATGGTAATAATCCCGCCAAATTGCGATCGCCTGTTTTACACACCCCCACAGTGCTAAATTTAGCTTTAAACTCAGATACATGGCTGCAAATGTGCGGCGAAAAGCTAAAAGCCGCAGGTGGGGAAATTTGGGATGAGACAGAATTTTTACGTGCAGATATTGATGACTCTCAAGTTGTAGTCACTCTCCAGCATTTACCCACTCAAGCAGAAAAACAAGTGAGTGGGCGACTGTTAGTCGATGCAATGGGAACAGCTTCCCCCATCGCTTGGCAATTAAACGGTGGACGGGCTTTTGATAGTGTTTGTCCTACAGTGGGGGCTGTGATTGACGGCGGTTTAGCACCGGAAGTATGGGATTCTGACTATGGAGACGTACTTTATAGCCACGGTGATATTTCACGGGGTAGACAGTTGATTTGGGAATTATTTCCCGGTGCGGGTGCAGAATTGACGATTTATCTGTTTCATTATCATCAAGTCAATCCCAAAAATCCCGGTTCTTTGCTGGAGATGTATGAAGATTTCTTTACTATCTTGCCAGAGTATCGCCGTTGTGATATGGAGAAGTTAGTTTGGAAAAAACCGACATTTGGCTACATACCGGGACATTTTAGTGTGAGTGATAGCGATCGCCAAGTGGCATTTAATCGATTAATCGCCATTGGTGATGCAGCTTCTCTACAATCTCCTCTTGTTTTTACGGGCTTTGGTTCCCTAGTTCGCAACTTAGAACGGTTAACCACCCTGTTAGATATTGCCCTCAAACATGATTTATTAACTTTCCGCCACTTAAACCGCATTCGTGCTTATCAAAGCAATGTGTCTGTAACTTGGCTGTTTTCTAAAGGGATGATGGTTCCTACCGGGAAATTTTTACCACCCCAGCGCATTAACTCCATGTTAAATACCTTCTTTGGGCTATTAGCAGATGAACCCCCAGAAGTAGCCGACAATTTCATCAAAGATAAATGTGATTGGTTCACCTTTAACCGTTTAGCACTGAAAGCAGCCCGCAAAAATCCGGCTTTGCTGTGGTGGATTTGGGAAATGGCCGGGGCTAAAGATTTACTACGATGGTTAGGGAGCTATATTAATTTTGCTCGTTACGCCCTAGTTAGCGTCTTGCTGTTTGCATGGTTTCCGGGCTTTTTAGCGTGGAGTAAACCTTGGCTAGAAAATAAGTATCCCGCCTTGTGGTTGCGACTATTAGCTATTAATTACGCTATCACCACAGGCAGACCGCGATCGCCCCATGAATTCGTCAATTCCAACTCAACAAAAGTCATGCAAACACCAAAAACCGGAATGATGAATTAATCCCAAGTCAATAGTCAATAGTCAGTTGACTGTTGACTGTTGATTGTTGACTAATGATTAATAACTAATAACTACTGACCATTTGGCTTATTAAAATTTGGTAGTTCTACTGAAGCTAAAGATTGACGCTTCTTGCGTTGGTGCTGGGGATAAATCACTGGTGAAGGTGATGTACTATCCTCAGCATATTTATCTTGATCTAATGAATTCGGCGGTAAATCAGTCAATGGTGCCACCTCTTCCACAGGATTATTTGGTGCTGCAACAGTTTGCTGACTGGGGAAGACATTAAATGACAAAGTTGATGGTGTGGCAGGATTTACTTCTGGCGATGGTTCTAATGGTTGTTCTGATGGGGTGTTTGGTATCTCATCGACTTCCCCATCGCTAGCCCAAGAGTTGAATAAGGGCTGAACCACGGGATTTTGGTTTAAATTGGGCTGGGGTGTAGACGCTTGTGATGCTACAGACTCTGACTGAGAAGCAAAAAACATTTGAATCAAACTATCTATTTGCTGATCTAAGTCTGAGGATGAACTGACAGCAGAAACTTCTTCGGGCGTAGTTTGAGCATCATCATCTATGGTTGCCTGTGACTCAGGTGGTTGTGCTGGGGTGGGTGCTTCTTCCTGGGCTGGCCAATTCCACAGAGAATCAGAGGGGGGATTAGGGGTAGAGTAATGACTACTAAATGGTGTTGGTGCTGGTGGTTCACTCCACACAGGAGGATTCTCAGGAGGTGGTTCTGGCTGTGGGGATTCTGGTTCTGCTGACCAAGGTTTAATAGGCTGGGCGTTGGGGAATAAAGAGCGAGCTTTTTTAGTAAATCGGCTTTTGAAGTTGGCTGTATTTTCGGTACTATGAGCAGATTTGGCTTTTGAATCGTCGCTGGGGATAGATGTATCTAAACATTTTTCCAGGGCTGCTTTGAATTGTAAGGTTTGGCGTTGTTGTCGCATCAACCTAGTACGTAACTCTCGACAAACATTTTCCGACTGTACGATTTGTTGAGATTGTTCGTTATAGTTAGTTTGTAGTAAGGCACATTCGCGTTCTAACTGAGCAATGCGCTGTTGGCTAATTTGTAGTTGTGCTTTATAACTTTCAATCAGAATTTCTTGACGCTGTACGGTGGTGGTAGCCGTTTCTAACTGTTGGAATAGAGATTGGATTTGTTCTTGGGCGGCGGATAGTTCTTGGGTTTGCTGATTGAGCATCGACTCAGTGACGCTATAACGTTTTTTGTGCCACTGTAAAGATTTGTCTGTTTCAGCTAAATCATCTTTAAGATGTTCCACTTGCTGATATAATTCATTATTCGCGGTTCGCAATTCTTCATTTAGTGCCAGCAGCTTTTGAAATTCATCATTCACTTGTGTTTGTGTTTCGCTCTCAAGCTCTACCACCCAATCTTTTTGAGTGGTTTTATCCTGCTTAAAATCAGCAACTTGTGTATGCTCCTGTTCATTTGCGGCTGGCTTGAGGAGTGGCACATTTGCAACTGTGGTATTTGCAGCAGGCACAACTGTATAAAAGGGACAAATCGTCTGTTGTGGTTGTAGAGAATTATCAGCAGAATTAAAAGATTCCATCACAGCCCTGTAGTTTGAGGTGTCAGCTTCATTCATCACTCTTGAACCACCCACTGAACAACATTCGGCATTACTATCGTTGAACAGTGCATATCAACTGCCTAGGGGTTGATTGTTAAGCCAAGTTAGGCTTGCCCCTAGTATGAGTGTTCGCGCTCATTCATTAATTAGTGTTTCCCATGTTGTCTAACTAACTGATGCCGTTATAACATTAAGAACTTACCCCTCGTCAACCTGAGATATGGCGGGGGTTTCGAGTTTAAATGCTACAAATATATAAACCGCAGTACAGATACTTAATATCAGGTAGGTACTGGCTTGGCTGGGATAAACAGTTATGTGGTAGTTGCTCGCTGGTACAAATTCAAACGCTGGAGAAACACTAGCTCTGTATCTAATTTAGCAAATAGTTATTCGAGAAAAACAAGAAAAAAAGGCAAAAATTTAAAATTCTTTTGCCTTTCACTTTTGAATTTTTAACTTTTTTTATGGTAGCCACCGGGGATGAAATCCCACTAAAGGTAGTTTTTCTGGCTGAATACTGCTGATGGCATTGTCAGAAATGGGTAGTAGGGGCATTAACCACAGACTACTGGTAGCGATCGCCTCGCCGTCATCGGTTTTTAAGTTGTTGGGCGATGTTGGTATAGGATTCTCTTGAGGAATTATTTGGTCAAATAGCAAAGCCAAACCATCAGGGGCTAAAGTCATTTGTACGTTTCTTTGTCCGACAGGTAACACCAATAATGGTTTCTGCTGTTGCGTTTTCAGGTCAATTGCCACTAAGTAAGGCTGTTCTATATACTCTGTTTGAGAGATAAGTTGTGTTAACAAGCAGTAGAGAGTCGGTGAACCTGGATCAAACTGGCAGCTGAGAATCGAGCCGGTAGTTTTTAACAAAGACTTCTGTGTGCCTTGGTTTGTCACTAAGAATAAATCTCTTGTGAAATCTGTATTAAACTTGACCATTGCTGCTTGAGAGCCATCTTTGGAGAATGCCTGTACTAGCCCAAACTGGGGTAGAAAATCTAGGGGTTTACTGGCATCGGGTTGTAGCGGTAGGATGGCTGCACCTTGTCCTTGGGCTACGGCTACGGCTTTGCTATCGGGAGTAATTAAAAAGTCTCCTCCTGGCTGACTTTGCAACCTTTGAGGTTGAGGTTGTTCACCGGGTTTGTTGTTGGCTGGCATAAACCACAGTCCAAAGTCACTGGGATTATTTCTATTTCCCCGTTGTACAACTATGGTTTCGCCATCAGGCGACAAGTCAAATTTGAGGTTTTGATAGTCTTTATTATTTAAAACTAGGTCAACTTTACCGGCTGCGGCTGTTGGTTTGTCAGTTTTAGCTGGAATTCCGGTTGTGACGGTGTACAGTTGCGCTGACAGTAAATCTTGGTTATTGCTAGCACGAGCCGAAAAGAGAATTTTTTCCCCATCTGGAAATGGTTTAAAGTCCATTACTACCAAATCTTTTGGGGTAAGTAATTTTTTTTGTTCTTTGGTCAAGTTATACAGGACTAAGCGTCCTTTGTCTTGTGCGTCGGCTCCTATGTACATCAGAACGCGATCGCGTGTGCGAAATTGACCCGTAAATGGCTCAATTATCCGATTTGAGGCTTCTGTTTGGGAGAACTTATCTTTAGCTCCCTGTAACTGTACTTTATAATTTGCACCATAAGGTGCTGGTGTCAACAGAGTATAAACCATCCGTCGCCCAGCCCAACTAAATTTACCCGCTAAAGGTGGGTCAATTTTTAAGTTTTCCTCAACGCTTTTGACATCCATCGGACGGCTAAAGGTAAAGGTAAAAGAAATATCATCTGCACCAATTTGTTGATTTTGCCAACTAAAATCTCGCACACGCGGCACAACAACATCGCCTTGCAAAATCAGGAAGCCAATCAGTAGACTCAGCAGCAACATCAAGGCGATCGCTACCCGATCTAATGGTTGGAAAAATGCTTTGGTAGTCATTAGTCATTAGTTATTAGTCATTAGTCATTAGTCATTAATTGCTCTCCTCCGCTCCTCCTCTCTCTCATCTCCCTCAATTAATAACTATAGGGATTCTGCGGTTGGGGAATCTTTGTCAAGGATTTGGCGGCAATAGTGAGTTGACGTTTACCATTGATAGTTTCTGTGATCATTTGCCCTTCTATTTCTAGCCAAGTGTCGGGAGAATATCTTTCTTGATTATTGCTGAGTTTCACGGGTAAACCGATAGGATAAGCATCTGCGGCACAACAAGTCAGCACAAATCTGGCGATGAATATATACTCTTTGCCTATGTCTGGTGGGTGGATGACAAATCCTTGCACCTTGGCTTTTTGACCTGTGTATGCGTCTGGTTCTGGATAGACGCTGAGTGTACGCACCCAGTCTACAAGCGATCGCTCTTCTGGACGAATAGCAGCACGAAATGATTGGGGTTGAACACGAGATGTTGTTAATAAGTCGGTAACACCCTTTTGGAGTGCTTTATCACTGGCAAATACTTGTGGTGTAATGGTTAAGCCTAGAATTGCTGAGATTAACAACAAGCTACTACCCAAACCAGGGGCAAAAAAATTAACGTGTTGGGCGTTGGGCGTAACTTCCCGTTTGCGCTTTCGTTGTCGCCAAAGTTCTTGGGCTTTCAATAAACCAACGATGAGCAAAGCTATACCACCGGCTACCACTAACCCAAAGAAATTGGGGTGAATCAACAAGTACAGCTTGCCAGTTAGCCAATATCTCAACATCAACACACCCCAAGCTATGATTGCCAACACATCCAGCCAGGGAATTAACCGATTTGGAGCCTGAGATTTAGTCATGAGTGATTAGTTATTAGTCATTAGTTATTAGTCATTAGTCATTAGTTTTTCTCCTCCGCTTCCTGCCCCCTGCCTCCCCTGTTTCCCTATCCTCCTGCTGCTTAAGAGTTTCCATTCCCTATTTCTCATGTCAAAATACGTGCAAGTTAACAAACAGGGTGAACAAAAATGTCAGTTGTCCGGCTAAGGCAAATAAGTAGAAGATAGTTTTGGGTTTGAACATGGATAACATCAAGCCGACACTTTTGATGTCAATCATGGGGCCAAAAACCAAAAATGCTAATAGCGAACCAGTGCTAAACGCTGAGGCGAAAGACAGGGCAAAAAAGGAATCGACTGTGGAACAAATTGAGACAACGGCGGCTAATACTAGCATGACTAGAATTGAGGTAATCGGGCCAGCACCGAGACTGAGAATCAAATCGCGGGGGGCTAAAACTTGAATTGCTGCCGCGATCGCACTACCTAAAACCATCACTCCCCCTAATTCCCGTAACTCTTGGATAGCATTATCTAGGGCTAGGCGGAGTTTGTCTGCTGCTGGTTTACTGGTGGTGATAGCAGCCTCATTGCTGGGGGCGAGATTAGCATCTAATTTTGTGGTGATCCCGGCTCTACCGCCTAAAATATAAGTGCCAGAACGTAACATATTTGGTGTGTTGGCGGTTTGTTGTCTGGGCTGATTTCTGCCCCGGCGTTTTGCTTCCGGTTTAGGTGGGGGGTTAAATTTTAAATAACGGGCGATCGCCGGTTGAACTATAGGCTGCAAGTCTGTTTGAAAACTGAAAACACAACCAATAATCGTGGCAATTAACAAGGAAAATACTACTCGTAACACTACCATTTCTGGCTGATCACGAAATGCTGTCCAGGTAGCCCAAATCACAATCGGGTTAATTGTGGGTGCTGCTAGTAGGAAACCAACTGCTACTGGTGTGGGTACTCCTTGCATCAGCAATCGCCTGGCTACCGGCACATTGCCACATTCACACACCGGAAACAAAAAGCCCACCATACTGCCGACTAAAGCTCCCATGAAGGGGTTTCTGGGCATTATTTCTACTAATTTGCGCTCATCTACAAAAAACAGCAGCAAACTAGAGAATAAAACCCCTAGCAGCAAAAAAGGCATCGCCTCGACTAGCAGACTCAAAAATATAGTGAAACCATTGTTCAGTTGATTCATGGGTGTCGCAGTCAAAAGCGGTTTGGATTTTTTAGGATATGCTTAGTCATTCTATCGGAATCGGGATCAAACACATTTAGCTGTCATGAAACATATTTAAACTGAGATTAATGTTTATCTTCGGCTCTGTGTTATCCTCAAGCACTATTTGCACTCTCTAGTGGTAAACAACGATTTTTATGGGAGTGGATGCGATGATCATGACCATTGCTAAGATTGTTGAATCTCCAGAATAGTTCCGAATGTGCTGATCAGCCATCTCACGACATCAAGTTTTATTAACTAATATTTATACTTACGGCAAATTGGGTCTTGAGTGTGTTAACTTCTGAGCATTTTCATCAAGAATTCATAGTTTTTCAAAATTTGGGGATCACTGTGAGTTGTTAATATCAATGATTTTGCTGAGTTCTGGGAGAAGCGATCATTTTGGGCGGATAGGTTGAATTTCTACTATAAAAACACTCAGCTTGCAAGTCCTATCTGGAAAAATTTGCCATTTATGTGAAAAAATTGTGGCGAAAACTATCAGGTTTCTAGTGATGGGTGATGTCCCTGACTCTACTGCTGTAGCAGGTTTACCGCCTTGATTCTCAGCAGTAACTATAGCCGCTAAAAAATTAGCTGATTTTTTGCCAGTCTTGAGCAATGTATAAGTATACCGTGTCACAAGAGTTTTTTTCTCGAATATCACCTCCCGTGTTATCTGTGGGTAGCGATCGCGATTTGCGTCTAGATTCCACGCTGCAAGAACTACCAATGTACACTTTTACAGTCGAAATTAGCTGTATCGGTGCAGAGGTAGGAAAATATTTTGACAAATATCCCTTACTACCAGGGGCTATTATGGTGGAACAGGGGCAGTTCTTCGGGATGATTTCCCGACGGCGACTATTAGAGTTTTTGCTGCGTCCCTATGGACAAGATTTATTTACCACAGAATCCCTTGAGGCTCTGTATAGTTACGCTCGGACAGCGATTTTGTTGTTACCGGAGACAACGCCCATTTTAACAGCAATGCAGCATAATCTCAGGCGATCGCCGGAATTTTTGGCTGAACCTATTGTCATCCAAACAGCCGAAAATACCTACAAATTATTAGATACCCATGAATTGAATATTGCTGCTTGGCAAATTCGCGGCATAGAAACTCAGGTACGGTATGAACGCAGCCAAGCCCAAATGATTCAAAATGATAAAATGGCTAGTTTGGGCAGGTTAGTAGATGGGGTAGCCCACGAAATTTTAGACCCCTTAAATTTTATCTGGGGTAACTTAACTCATATTTCTAATTACAGCCAAGATTTACTCAAACTCATAGCTGCTTACGAAGATAATTTCCCTCAAGGTTCTGAGACGATAAATGCTTTAAAAGAAGAAATAGAATTTGATTATTTAGAACAAGATTTATCTAAAGCCATCAACAGCACTCGTACTGGAGCAGAAAGATTAAAAAAACTTGTCACTAGCTTACAAAATTTTTGTCATATTGATACAGTTTACCCTAAACCAGTAGACTTACACGCTTGTATTGATAGTATTGTAATTTTAATTAAAAGCCATTTAAAAGAAGAAATTACCATCATTAAAAACTACGGTCAACTCCCACCAGTGTCTTGTTTTATGGGGCAGTTGTACCAAGTTTTAATGAACATTTTTACGCAAGCTGTAGATAATTTATTAGATGAGGCAGTCCGGCAACAATTACAACCAGAAACCAACCAAAATCCTAAAAAAGCCACAATTGAAATTACTACAGAAGTGATTTCTCAAACTAATAATTTACCATCTGGTAAAGGCTCTCGCTGGGTATCAATTTGTATTGCTGATAATGGCCCTGGAATGTCCGAAGAGTTACAAAAACAGATGCTCGACAATTTAACTGTAGAAAAAAGAGCCGATAAAGAAACCAGTTTCGCAGTTAGTTATCGAATTATTACCGCAAGACATGGAGGCCAACTAAATTTTAGTTCACAACCAGGTAAAGGTACAAAATTTCAAATCTTGTTACCTTTGGTTTAGTCATTAGTCATTAGTCATTAGTCATTAGTCATTAGTCATTAGTCATTAGTCATTAGTCATTAGTCATTAGTCATGAGTTTTTCTGCCCTCACTCCCACCCTGCGGGTGAATCCTACGGATACGCTGCGCGAGCGCGTAGAGTCTCTGTTCGCGGAGCGTCCCGTAGGGAAAGAGAAGCAAGCTACATCTCCCCCCACTCCCTCATCTCCCCTGCTTCTTCCTAGCCTCCACTCATTTCTCCCCAATCTTTAATTACAGAAAACAGGGCAGAGTAATCGTCATTGGCGAATGACACTTTCATTGCTGTTTGCAAAATTTTCTGTACAGTTTCGATAGTGCTAAGATCCAAACCTAGAGATTGAGCTTCAGAAATAAACAAATCTGTATCTTTAAGTAAATGCTTGGTGGGAAAATTCGGATTGCTGTAGTCGCCGGATAACATCCTTGATAGCTTTTTGTCAAAAGTAGGGGCGTAAAGCGCACTGTCGCGTAATACTTGCATAAACAAGTCTACATCAACACCTTGATGCTGCACAAAAGCCAAGCTGAGAGCAAAGCTAGTAGTTAAGGAGGCAATTAATTGATTTAAAGCTAATTTCAAAGCTGCCGCAGTTCCCACAGGCCCGATTAACACCGGTTCTGGATCAAAATTTTTCAGTAAATCCAAGTAACGTTGATACTGTTCAGGTTTAGCACCTACCATCACCTTCAGCTTACCTGCTTTAGCTTCGGGGATGCTACCCAATACGGGTGCTTCCATATATTCACCACCACCACCAATTACAGAATCTCGAATTTCTTGGCTTTGTGAGGGGGTGATAGTTCCCATCTGGATGATTGTGCGCCCTTCTAGGGTGCGCCAAGAAGTATCCGAAAGCAATACATGATAGATTGCTGCGGCGTTAGTCAGCATGAGAATCACACACTCAGCATCCCGAATCGCATAACGGGGGTGTGTTACTACTTCCGCACCAGCTGCTTGCAGGGGTGCTAGTTTTTCTGGGGTGCGGTTATAGGCAACTACCTGTATATTTGCTTCTATCAATCTTTGGGCCATTGGTAGTCCCATGAGTCCAGTTCCCAGAAATGCCACCTTCATTGTTGATGTTCCTTTAGTACAGCGTAGGTGTAGCCAGTTTTATAGATGATTGTGCCATCTTGCGATGGTAGGTTAGGAAGTAGCTATTGGATGGTTCACCAAATTTTCTACTCCCTATACCCGGATCTAGCAATCAGCCACCTGCGGCAAAACTAGCCATAATCAAGACTGAAAGCAAGATTCCGGGACTCAATAGTGTTACTAGCATTAACATGTCATGAGCAGACATAATGATTACTCCCCTCTGATGCTCGATTTGATTGTAATCACTGTTATGCTAGTCCATCTCAAGGGAATACAGCATTCTTACAGAGAGTTTTAAGTTTTCACACCCAGTTGAAAAAGGATTTGGGAGTAGGTATTTAGCATTGCTAAACCCGTACAGGCGTAGGGTATGTACCTTTTTCATGTTTGGTTGTGAGATTTTCTGGTGAATGGTTTACTGATACAGGAATTACGCTACAAGATTTTTTGTTGACCTTTATACCTAAGTGCCACATTTTTGATTGTGGGTTACTCACAGGTCTGTCTTATTGTACCAAAAAACCTTTATAAAAATTTCCTGTTTAATACGGCACGGTTAAACCTTTTAAGGTGGGGTAAGAGTCTTTCTCTAAACCCTTGCTTTGAATTAAAACGCCAAAGTTGCCCATTCCCATAGGATCAATCAATTGGTGTAGTGACTCGCGACGTTGCAGCAATTGCGAAAGTGGGATGTTTTGCTGGGAGAGGGTAGAAATGCGATCGCCTAAACCCAAAGCCATTAAAAACAACCCTTGCTGAATAAAACCGACTGTTTCTAAACCACAATGCTCACCCCATCGTTCCAAGGCGGTAAAATCAACATGGGCTGTAATATCTTGCTGCCCAATATTGATGTAGGGATTGTTGTGATGACGATGGTGATAGTAGCACTGTAGCGTTCCTTGCGATCGCCTGGGGTTGTAGTATCTGTTGGCAGGGTAGCCATAATCAATTGTTAACACATAGCCACGCTGCAAGCGGTCAGCTACTATACTCAACCAATCTAAAGCAGCTAAATTAATCTCACTGCGGTAGCCATCCTCATAACCACCTTGAGTGATGTTAACCCCGACTAAATCAAAATACTCAGCTAGCTTGGGTGTAGAAAGTTCGCCGGTGACTTCTGTAAATGAGGGGGATGAGGGGGATGAGGGGGATGAGGGGGAAACGAAAAAGTTTTCTGCTTGATTTTCTTTTACTTCCTCATCTTCCCGCACAGTGACATAAATCTCTCGCAGTTCACCCGACTCTAAGATAAACTGATGTACTGGCAAAGCATCGACTAATTCATTCGAGAAAAAGCAGCCAACAATCGAGTTAGATGACATCTCCTCCCAGCGACACCAACGCACCGGAAAATCTTGCAGACGTTGCTGTTGTTCTTGCTTTAAGCCGGGAGATTTTTCCACAATAATGTACTGCAAAGCTGCAAAAAAATCAGGATAATGCTGCTGAGTGTATTCTAGAATATGCACAGCCAACAGACCTTGACCTGCACCCATTTCTACCAAATGAAAAGGTACAGGTTGTCCCAAAATTTCCCACATTTGCCAAAATTGTACTGCTAATAATTCCCCAAAATCAGACCCAAGATTGACCGAAGTAAAAAAATCACCACCCTTAAACCCAAATTTCACCCTATTACTAGAATAATAACCATATTCAGAGTGATATAACACCAAATCCATATACTCAGCAAAAGTAATTCGCCGTTGGGGACTGGCAAAAATACAATCAACAATGACTTGATACAACGCCAAAATAGAATTCATACTCAAATTAAACTCTGCGTACCTCCGCGTTTCCTCCGCGCCCCTCTGCGTTTTTTTCCCTCTCACATCAAAACCAAATTATCCCGATGAATCACAGTTTCCGCGCCAGCATAACCCAAAATTGCCGGAATCTCTCTAGAATGACACCCGCGAATTTGTTGTAATTCATTGCTGCTGTAATTAACAAGCCCCCTAGCAATTTCCTTACCGTGAGTGTCGCACAACTGCACAGCATCCTGTGTATCAAATTCACCCTCAACAGTTTTAATCCCAGCCGCTAATAAAGATTTACCAGCTTCCACGATAGCAGCGATCGCACCCGCATCTAAATATAACTTCCCAGCCGGCACAAGTCCGTAGGCTATCCAACGTTTACGGGCTGAGGTTGGTTCTGGTTGGGGGAGAAAATGAGTACCTATCGCTTCCCCTTGTAAAATTTTGCTGATATTTTGAGGAAATCGCCCTTGAGTAATCACGGTACGCACTCCGGCAGCGATCGCAATTCTGGCCGCCGAGATTTTTGTTACCATCCCCCCAGTACCCCATTGCGAACCTTGAGAGCCTGTTTGTACCTGTAAGTCTGCCAGTTCTTTCATGTTAGTCACTAAAGAAATGGGTTGAGCATCCGGGACTGCACGGGGGTCGGCTGAGTACAATTTATCTACGTCGGTCAGTAAAAATAACCAGTCTGCTTCTACAAGGCTAGCAACTAATGCCGAAAGTGTATCATTGTCGCCGAATTTCAGTTCATCAACGGCTACAGTATCGTTTTCATTGACTACAGGAATTACTCCTAATCCCAGCAGTTCACCAAATGTATTGTAAACATTCAGGTAGCGGCTACGTTGGACTAAATCGCTGCGTGTGAGCAAAACTTGGGCTATGGGTTGTTGTAAGGTGGTGAATAAATCATCATACACCCGCATTAATCGCCCTTGACCAACTGCGGCTACTGCTTGTTTAAGTGCGATCGCTTTCGGACGTTCGGTTAAACCTAAACGCGCACAACCCACTCCCACCGCCCCAGAGGAGACTAAAATGACACGATTTCCCTGCTGTCTTAAATATGTCAGGGTTTCTGCTAAGGTGGCGATCGTTGACAGTGCTAGTTGTCCATTTTCAGGTTGAGTTAGGCTAGATGTACCGATTTTGACAACAATTGTTTTAGTCATTAGTCAGCCCCTTCGGGGAATTCAAAATTCTTGCATTCAAAAATAAATTTACAAATGTAGTAGAGACGTTGCATGCAACGTCTCTACATAGCAACGTCTCTACATAGCGCAAAACGTCAACCCTTACATAGATTCAGGGCTGACGCTTGGCTGCTTTATATTTATTTACTATGAGCTAGAGTCTTTTTTTTAGCTGACTCCATTTTATTAATACTTATATTCTCCGATGTTTGAATGTTCACTGTTTTTTTTAATTATTTCTTTAGATTTCGATTTTTTAAGTTTTCGTCAATCTTTGTGAATTTTTGTAGACTGGGAAATGATGGAAGCTCCTAAGATTTCGGAAAACCAAACTTCAAAGTTACGAACGGGATGGGAGCGCAAAGCCGCATCAGGATGGACAATGGGTTCTACAAGAATGGTAAACATCCCTAAACGATTTCCGGCTAAGACATCAGTAAATAAGCGATCGCCTACCATTCCTACCTGATGTACTGGTAAATTCATCGCTTGGAGTGCAGCGCGAATTTTGCGGCGGGAAGGCTTGGCGGCACCCAGGTAATATGGCAGATTCAGAGAACGAGCAATGCCACCAATTCGGGCTTCGCTTAAGTTATTACTCACCAACCACAGCGCGGTGTGGGTTCGCATTTGCTCCACCCAATCCTTGAGTTCTGGGGAAGCTGCTCCTACTCTCAAGGGTACTAAGGTTTCATCGACATCCAACACCAGCCCCTTAAGTTGATAATGTTGAATAATTTCTGGTGTCAGGTTCAAAACAGAACCCGCCAAAACCAAATCAGGCTGTAAAAACTTGTTCCAAGTCATCGTTAACTGCTGTAGGGAAAAAATACAAACTTCAAAATGTCAAAACCTATTTTCTGGAAGATTTTGACATTTTGGCCAATTTTATCTCGATTTCAAGAGTAACTTAATTGCACACAGGTGCAAGCATTAGTCCTCACAAATATTTGCCCTTTTGCCTAGAATTTTTGGGGCTGTGCAGATATAAATGAAAAACCTTAATTAAAAATTTTAAAATGTAGCATTTTAAATTTTAATTATAAATTTTTCATTCTACTCAACTTCATTAAAAAGTTGTTCTTCTAGGAAAGGCTGCACTTGGCGAAATTCTTCTGGTGATAACAACACAGGTTCACCTGTTTTTGACATTCTGGCAAAAAACAGCAGTGGATCAAGAGGTGTATAAATTGCGTACTCTTGTTCGTGATGATAGAAAGTAGTGAGTAACTGTAATTGCTCTGGTTCTAAATCAGCTTCGTCGTCTTCAATTTCTAGGGTAAATAGTTCTGATTCTTCTACCGGTGGTAATTCACCTGCAACCGTTAGCGCATAGGCTGTATTTTTCAGTACCAAGTTTTGTTCTGCTAAGACAGCTTGAGCGGTGCTAAAAATTTCATCGATGATTGCATCATCTTCTACTAAAGTTGCTTGTTCTTCCTCTTCGTCACCTTCCCAAGCAAAAATTTCTATGGGTGAGTCAACAGGCAGCAACAAAACATATTCTTCTTCATCTACTGACAGGGAATGTTCGATATAACATTCTAGGGTTCGCCCTTGCTCATCAGTCAAAGTGATGGAAGTTGTGGGAGCTTGATCGTTATCTTCAGAAAATGGCGAGGAAAACATGGCTAAGGTGTGAGACTTTATGAGTAGCAGCAGTTGGACAAATTGCTTTACTGTTGAATGACATCTTGATGTCCAGCAAATAGCTTCAGACTTAAAGTCAACTGCTATGCAACAGCTTTCAGGATATCATGTTCAAAGGTATCAATACTCTACAGCTGCCACTGAACTCTGAGGGTTAGCTCGTCTAGTATCGAGCCACTGCTGTAAAATCAAAGCTGCTGCTTTGCGGTCAATTAATCCTTTGTTACGTGAAGGTGAGCGATTTTCGCCAATAATTAATTGCTCTGCTTGAAAAGAAGTCAGTCGCTCGTCAACATACTCTACAGGAAGTTGCAGGGCTTTAGCCAGTCTGGTGGCGAATTTCTGGACTTGGCGCGCCTGAAACCCTAAACTACCATCCATTGAATAGGGTAAACCGACAATAAGGACTTGTACTTCACGTTCAATAACTAAGTTGCGTATTTGCATCACATCTTGGTCAAAAGATGTACGCTCAATCGTAGTGATTCCCGTGGCAATCAAGCCTGTGCGATCGCATCCAGCAACACCAATCCGCTTCCGCCCTACATCCAATCCCAACGCTGAAATATACTTGGTCATTAGTTATTAGTCATTAGTCATTAGTCATTAGTTATTAGTAGTTCTCCTCCTGCTCCCCAGTCCCCAGTGCCTAATTTTTCTGCTGTGTATCAGTTGCATCCGACGGGTTGGATGGTTCTATGTGACAGTTTTGACACTTAAATCTCGATGATTCTGATGGGCTTTGTATTGGGATTTCCGAGGGTTGCTGTTGACTGGTTTGTACCCAGGACATCCCACCGGGTATGGGTTTACGGGCTGGCTGTAAACCTTGGAGTACGTCAGTCCATTGAATACCTTCTAAGGAGACTAATTTAGATTCCCGCAGTTTATGCCATACAGAACGGGACATAATCAAGGTATGTTCTATGCGTTTTGCCCCTATCCGTTCTAAATACTCTTCTCGTTCTGGCTGATAGTCGGAAGAAGCCAATTTTAAGCCTTGTTGGGGGAAATCTTGGGCGATGCGAGCTAGTTGGGCTAGTAACTCTGGATATAGCCAAGTATAAGCCGGGTGAACTGTCAGGCTAGCGACATGGGGAGATTCACCTTTACGATCAAGTTGTACTTGAAAATAACCAATAGCGGCTTTGCGTTGGGGTTCAAACACGTAGCCACTCACGACTTCAGTTTTCGTTACCCATTGTTTCACAGCATCAGTTAATGCTCCAAACAAACTGGTTTTAAAGTCGCGGTTGTTGCGATCAAACACTTGGCGCACCAAAGGCGGCATTGATGCTGTATCTAATTGATAGAGTAACTGAGCATCAGCATTGCTGACTGGTAGGAGATTGGGCAAATCTGGTTCGGCTTGTGCTAGTTCTTGTAACAGTTCCGGCTCAATTTCCCAGTATGTCATTTCTGCTAGACGCTGGAATCCGTTGTGACGATATAACGCTAACGCCTCTAAATCATTGACGTTAACTTCCAATAACCAAGTCCGTGCTTCTAAAATCGACTCGAAGCAATGGCGTAAGAGTTGCGAGCCAATTCCTTGCTTATCCGCACTCCGATCCAGCATTACCCGATCAATCCGCCAAGTGGTGCGTGTGCGGTTGAAGGGTGAAACTTGAATCATGCCTAAGAGCATCCGTCCTTGTTCAGCTACATAGGCGAAGAAACTATATTGTAGGGGGTTGGGAAACCAACTCAAAAATTTGAGTAACCCGTACCAGCGTCGTAACCACTGCATTTGCTGATTGACAAAGTTAGCTCCTTTGGGAGTCAAGGCGGCGAAGGAATCTTGAGAGATGCGTTCAATTCCGTCCAGATCCCGGTATTGAGCGGGCCGGATGACAACGCTGAGGTTTTGGGGAAGTAAGGAATTCATTTTGATTTGGGCTGCCATTTAGCCTTAACTAAACTGGGTCAGAGGAACTGCTGCCATCATCTTAACGGCTTTCTGTTCGTTAATATTGCTCCAAAAGGGTGATTTTCGTGTCTTAATCTTGACAAACTAGAAAAAGCAGACTGGTTGAGTACACTTTTGGTGTTCACCCAACATAGTCTGCTTTTATTTTATTTGTTTTTTTGTTAATTATATTTTTTCTTATTTAAAGACCTTGACGAGAAACCAGCTTTTCAAAGGTGGCTTGTGTTTGATGTAACAATTCTTCTCTACTATCTTTTTGCTGTGGCTGGAGAGTTGGCACTAGATTGCGAGCTTGCAGAGTCATGTGAAGTTGTAGGTGAGCAACGTATTCACTGATGTCTTCTTTTGCTAAAATCGCGCCCTTGGATAAATTTGATTCCATTGCCACTGTGTTCTCCTTGTCTCTATCTCTAACGCTATTGCTTCACATCATAAAAACTTATCATGTTGTTTGGCTGTTCTTCTTAATTTGCAATGAAGTTTAACGGTTGTTTGCATTTGAGTTAAGGGACTCTTGACTGGGGAGTGGGGACTCTTGACTGGGGACTGGGTACTGGGGACTGGGTACTGGGGGGAGATGAGGGAGTGGAGGAGAAAAACTAATAACTAATGACTAATGACTAATGACTAATGACTATTTATGCAACATTAGAATTTTCTACCCATTTGATAATTGCTTGACTTAAGCCGTCTAAAGTATATTCTTCGGCTTCGATATCTACACGCCCTAAAAAAGCATGACAAGTTTTTGAGGTTTGGGGGCCGATGGAAGCAAGACAAACTCCTGCTAAAGCATCGGCTATATTACCACTGAAGATAGGGCTGACAAGTTGACAGAAAAACTGCACAGTTTTAGAACTAGCAAAGGTAATTATGTCTACTTGACCATTTTTTAAAGCGAATTCTGCGGCTGGTGCGATATAACTCGGACAACAGGATTGATAAGCGGCAACTTCTATGACTTCTGCACCTTTGGCGGTGAGTTCTTTGACTAAGATTTCTCTACCACCGCTTTCGACTCTGGGAAATAAAATCTTTTTCCCTGGTAGTGCTTCGGGAAAGGTTGCTACTAAAGAGTCAGCGACGAAGTTAGGAGGAATAAAGTCTGGTTGTAGTCCTTGCTGTTGCAAACTTTGGGCGGTTTTTTCACCGACAACTGCAATTTTTACCCCAGCTAATGCACGGGTGTCTTTTCCTTGGCAGTTTAGCCTATCAAAAAAATAATCTACGCCGTTGGTGGAAGTGAGAATTAACCAGTGAAATTCAGATAAGTTATTGATTGCTGTATCTAATGCTTGCCAACTAGAAGGGGGGGAGATTTCTAAGGCTGGCATTTCTATGACTTTAGCACCACAGGCGGTGAGGCGATCGCTAAATTGCTTCGATTGTCCCACGGAACGGGTGACTAAAATGGTTTTACCAGCGAGAGGTAGGTGAGTAGACATAGCTTGGTGGCGAGAATTTTGATTCTGGGAAGCTATTTTCTCAGGTTGTAGGTAATTACTTAACCCTACAACTTCCCCAATCACAATAACTGCTGGTGAAAGGGATACAAGGGCGGTTTTTTCTAGTATATTGCCGAGTTGACCCGTCCAAATTTGTTGCTGTGGAGTTCCTGCCCAACGGATAATAGCTATGGGTGTTAAGAGCGATCGCCCGTGTCGCCGCAACTGATGTACAATTTCCGATAGGTTTTTGCCACCCATCAAGATGACTAATGTCTCTAACCTTGATAAAGCTTCCCAGTCTAAAGCTTCTGGTTCATGGGCGGTAAATACTGCAAAGCAACGACTCAAAACGGGATCTGTTAACGGAATACCCGCTAGCAAAGGCGCAGCTAAAGCTGAGGAAATTCCCGGTATAACTTCAAATTCACAGTTATTTGCTTTTAAAGCTTCGATTTCTGAAGTACAGCGTCCAAATATAAACGGATCACCTGATTTGAGCCTGACGACTTGTTTACCGTCTTGACAGTGCTTTATCAGTAATTGATTAATCTCTGTTTGGGGTGTGCTGGGTTTGCCGCCACGTTTCCCCACATCTAACTTTAAGCAATCCGGGGGTACACATTTTAATAATTGCTCATCAACTAGGGCATCGTAGACTAAAACCTCAGCCACTGCCAGCAGATTATCAGCTTTTACTGTCAGGTACGCCACATCTCCCAACCCTGCACCTACAAGGTAGACTTTGCCTGTGTTAGTCATTAGTTATTAGTCATTAGTTATTAGTCATTAGTCATACCGAGGTACCCGACTTCTGGAAGAAATCGGTTATCTATATCCTTAGTTAATTGTATCTAGCTGGATTTAACGCTCATTTTTTCTAATAGTTGCCTAATTCTTTCAGCTTTTAGAGGTTGACGTTGTTTTTGAAATAGTTCTTGAGATTTGATTAAATTAGCCTTTGCTGATTCTGGCTGATTTTGCTGCATCAAAATATTGGCTAGACGTAGATAAGCTTCAGGATTTTTAGGACTACGTTGAATTACTTCTTGGTATAATTCTGTGGCTTGGGCGATTTTGTCTTGAGCTTTTAAAACATCACCTAAAAATAAGCGCACCACATCATTAGTAGAGTTGATAGCAATAACTTTCTGAAAAGCTGCTTCTGCCCCTTGATAATCTTTTTGTTGATACAGGTTAACGCCTTGTTGGAATAAATTAGCAGTAATTAAAGTTTTTCCAGCAAAATAAATCAGGAAAGCAATACTAACAACTACTAAGATAATTGCCACAAGGTTAATGTTATTGAATTCTAAGTTGTTAAGCATAGTTATCTGTAATTTAATGGCAAACTCGGTAAATTTATCCTTTGTGGTTATCGAGGCTCATGCCAAAAGACAGGCGAGGGGAAACAGTAAATATTCTAGGAAAAATAACTTCCAGATGAATTGATAAAATTGAGCGATCGCCTGCTTATCTTGTAAGTCTACCGCCAAACTCCGCACCCACAGCCAACACAATACTACTAAATGAGAAATTATTAAAAATTCTGGGTTAATTGACTCTACTCGCAACACCCCTACTATCACTATACCTAAATAGCAAATCGTGAGTACCCACATAGCTAGATTAAAGACGGCTTGTGTACCTAGTTGAATAGTGAAAGTCGTAATATTGTATTGGCGATCGCCTTCCAAATCGGGGATATCTTTAAAGATGGCGATCGCAAAGGTAAATACCAAAATAAATATAGTTAAAACCCATACCGCCCAAGGAATTACTATCTCGTTTTTCAATATCCAACTAAAGTGCAAATACAACCCCAAATTAACAATTGTTCCCCGCACTGAGAAAATACACAATGCTGCCCAAAAGGGAAACCGCTTTAAGCGAATGGGAGGTAAAGAATAAGCTGTACCAATAGCCAGACTTAAGGCTACCATGCCAAACAAATAAGGGCCATTGAGCAATGCTAAGACTAAAGCTAAAATGCCAGTCATAATCACAATCAATTGCCCTTGTTTGCGGGTAAATTCTCCTGATGCGAGTGGTAAATGAGGTTTATTAATTTTGTCAATATCAATATCTTCGAGTTGATTCAGCCCCACAATATAAACATTGCCACATAAACAAGCAACCCATGCACCTAACACTGATAAGAGTTGCGTCACAGCAAAATCTTGAGAACCAACCGCCAAAGCAACTAAATATAAACCAAATACGCTCAGAGATGTGCCAATAATTGTATGTGGGCGGGAAAATTTCCACAAAGCATAGAGCCAGTTACCCTGCAAACTAGCAGACTTTTGTCCAGAAAATTGTTTAGTCATAATTGGGGAATCGGGAATGGGGAATCGGGAATGGGGATGGAAAATTTGTTGTACTAGCCTGTTACCTCCTTATTTCCACACAGCAACCCAAACTTAATTAACCCACGTTCATAACCGCGACGCATCAAACCGAGTGATAATGCTCCTTGAATGGTAGTCCAACCAGCACGTAGTAACCCAAAAAAGGCTTGAGGAGTGAATGCGGAATCAATGACTACATTCCAAAATGGGGCGACAGCAGTAGACCAGTCAGCAGTGCGGATATTGTTTAATGGTAGTTGACGAGCGATCGCTTCATACTCCGGCAAAGAAATCACATAGGGTAAACAATAAACTCGATAAATATCCTCCAAGTGCTTTTGTTCGTCGGCACTCAGGGGTAAATTATCAGTAGGACGATGACACCAAGTCACCATAATCAAAGTACCACCGGGCTTTAACACTCGGTAGCACTCTTGCATAAACTTGGTTTTATCTGGCATGTGTTCACCACTTTCCAGTGACCAAACCAAGTCAAAAGTATTATCATCGAAAGGCATGGCTTGAGCATCTGCCACTAGAAACTGACTTGTGTCACTCAAATGTGCTTCTTTGGCGCGTTCTGTGGCTCTAGCGGCTTGTACTGGGCTTAAAGTTATCCCAGTTGCTTGAGCGTGAAACTTGGCGGCTAAATAAAGAGAACTACCGCCGATACCACAGCCGACATCTAAAATGTTTTCTGCTGTTTCTACCCCCGCCCAACTCAGGAGTTCTTCAATTAAATCAATTTGCGCTTGACGACGGTCTTTTTTTTCCGTACCATCCACACCGTAGTAGCCGTGGTGCATGTGTTCGCCCCAAATCTCTTCCCACAGCCCAGAGGAAGTATCGTAAAATTGCTGAATTCGCTGGTAAAGTGTTGCACTCATGGACAAAGTAGTGTAAAGACAAAGCAGAATTTAAAAAAACATATTCGTAGGCTACCATGTGTGTTTTTAATTAAATAAGAAAGTTTTTATTTCCTGGGGGGGTAAACCTGACAAAACCTTCCAGGAAAAATTTATCAAGTTCCTGTCTGACTTGACACAGCAGCAAGTACCAGGTTAGACGATTTTGAATTTTGAATTTTTTATGACTGTTTCGCGCACAATTTGTTTAGGATTTCTGACGCTCATCGCTATCGGAACTATATTACTGATGATGCCGTTCTCTACCAGTGATGGTACCTGGAATGATCCAGTGGTGGCATTATTTACATCAACATCCGCAGTTTGTGTTACGGGTTTAGCAGTAGTTGATACTGGTACTTATTTTTCTTTCTGGGGGCAGTTGTTTATTTTGATGTTGGCTCAAATTGGCGGATTGGGCTACATGACGACGACAACTTTTTTAATTTTGTTGATAGGACGTAGGTTTGATTTACGCCAAAAAGTGGCTATTCAACAAGCTTTAGACCGTCCAGGGATGAGTGGTAGCACTCAAGTTATCCGCTCGATTATTGCCACAACTCTGATTTTTGAGATTACAGGCATATTTTTATTAATGCCAGCTTTTGTGTCTGATTATGGATGGAATCAGGGAATGTGGTTGGCAATTTTTCATAGTATTAGTGCTTGGAATAATGCCGGTTTTAGCTTGTTTCAAGATAGTTTAATTAGATATCAGTCATCTTGGTTAGTGGTGTTGACAATCACTGTTTTAATTATTGCTGGAGGCATTGGATATCAGGTAATTTTAGAAATGTATCTTTGGTGCCGCGATCGCCTGTTAAAAAAAAATACCAATTTAGTGTTTTCCCTAGATTTTAAAGTAGCAACCAGTACAACATTAATTTTATTATTTTTAGGCACAATTGCCTATTGGAGTATTGAGATTAAAAACCCGGAAACTTTCGCTGTATCTGGTTTCAACGGTCAAATATTACTTGCCTGGTTTCAATCAGTCACTACCAGAACGGCGGGTTTTAACAGTATCGATATCGCTAAAATGACAAATGCTGGGTTATTTCTGACAATAGCCTTCATGTTTATTGGTGCCAGTCCTGGCGGCACAGGAGGCGGGATAAAAACCACCACATTAAGAGTGCTTACCAGTTGTACGAAATCAATTCTTCAAGGTAAAGAAGAAGTTTTATTATATGAGCGCAAAATAGCAATATCTTTAATTTTGAAAGCGGTTGGTGTTTTAGTTGGTTCTGTAGCCACCGTCATGTTAGCCACTATTTTGATAGCTCTGACAGATCCAAAACTAGACTTTTTACAAATCTTGTTTGAAGCGGTTTCAGCATTTGCTACAGTCGGACTTTCCACAGGGATTACAGGTAGCGTAACAACAGCAGCCAAAATCATCTTAATTATCACCATGTATGTAGGTAGAGTTGGGGTTTTACTGCTGATGGCGGCTATACTGGGTGATCCTCGCCCTACCAGAGTTCACTATCCAGAGGAAAACTTACTTGTAGGATAGTTACTGGAGATGAGGGAGTGGGGGAGATGAGGGAGTGGGGGAGATGAGGGAGTGGGGGGAGGAAAACTAATGACTAATAACTACTGATAAAATGTAAATGATTCCACGCAAACATCAAACGTGATAATTAGTTGAGACTAACGGCTGCTTGCTCTAGATACAGGGAGTAATAATAAGGATTACAAATGTGAATCTTGCATCATTAGGATTTTTCCGCAGTTTACGTAGAGATAACCACCAATTTGCAGTGATTGGTTTAGGTCGTTTTGGCCGTTCTGTATGTTCAACACTGCATCAACTAGGCTATCAAGTGTTAGCTACAGATATTGATGAAAAACGCGTATCAGCAGCCTTAACTGAAAAGATAGTTGGTCATGCTTTACAATTAGACTCTACTGAACCAGCTGCCCTGAAAGAAGCCGGAATTTATGAATTTGATACGGTAATTATTGCCATTGGCAACTACATTCAAGAAAGTATTATTACAACGTTAAATGTCAAAGAAGGTGGTGTACCTCACGTCGTTGCTAAAGCTTCTAGTGAGGTACACCATAAACTGCTGAAGCGTGTAGGAGCCGATCACGTTGTTTTCCCTGAATACGAAGCGGGCTGTGCTTTAGCCCGCACACTTACTAAACCATCTATTCTAGATAGATTTGACCTTGATCCAGATAACAGTATTGTGGAAGTAATTGTACCCGATGAATTTCACGGTAAAACTGTGGCAGAACTGCAATTGCGTAACCGCTATGGTTTAAATTTGTTAGCTGTGAGTCATGATGGCAAATTTCAAATTAATCCTGATCCCTACAAACGTTTAGAACGTGGTTCAGCAATGGTGGTAATTGGGCGTAATAAAGATATTAATCGCTTGCCAATATAGCTGCGGTTGCTAGTTATCTTTTTCGTTATTGTCAGTTTGACTGGGGATAGAACTAGGAAAGGCTGGTTCAAGCTGCTGCTTTTCTACAGTGACTGGTATCTCAATAGTAGGGGCTATTGTGTCCACAACCGTAACATTATCAGTAGGTTTGGGAGTTTGGTTAGCAGTAGATGCTTGCTGTTGATGAAGTTTTTTTGCGGCAATTTGTTGATCAATTTGCTGCATTAGTTGTTCAGCTTTCTGTGCTTGCTCTAGATTACCTTGCTCCCGATAATGTTTATGAGCGCGTTTTAATGCAGCACTGGCTGTTTTTAGGTTGCCTTGGTTGTATAGAGTCACGCCCAAATTATAGTAAGCTGAGGCATTTTTGGGATTTTGGCGAATAGCTTGCATATAAACTGCAATAGCTTCAGTAGTTTGTCCTTGAAGTACCATAAGACTGGCCAAATTACTGTAAGCTTCGGCGTTTTGGGGTTCTAATTTAATTACTTGCTGATAAGTGGCGATCGCCTCTGGCATTTTTCCCGATTCTTGTAGAGCGATCGCCAAGTTATAATGAGCGTTGGCGTTGCTACTATCAAACTCAATCGCTTTTTCATAAGCTGCGATCGCTTCTGGTAGTTGTCCCTGTTCGTAGAGTGCCAAACCCAAATTATAATGGGTATCCGCCTTTGTCGGCTCTAAGACCAAAGCTTGACGGTAAGCTGTAATAGCCGCTTCTTTTTGTCCTTGGCGTTGCAATGCTAACCCTAAATTGTAATAAGCTTCACCCAAATTAGGGTTAATTCTAATCGCCTCCCCATATTCCTGCACCGCCACATCTAGACGGTTTTGCATCAGGAAAATATTACCCAGGTAATATCTAGCCATGCCTATATTTGCATCGCGTTGTAAAGCTTGGCGAAAAGCATATTCTGCACCAGTCCAATCACTACGGTTGTAACGTGTCACCCCCTGTTGGTAAAAACTAGCTGTTTCTAAATCCTGAGAAATGGGAGGTTGTGCCAATACCTGACTTTCTGACAAACTAATCACTGTCGGTGCAGCCAACATCAAAACAGCAGAGGTAGCACAGAGAACCCCAAACTGTGGCTTTTGCCCACGGGAAACGCGATGGCTAGTGATAGGAGACAAACCGCAAAACCACTGTCTAACAAGATGTTGCTTATACATAATTGAATCTCTGTACTCAGGGTTAGATCCTCATAAATCAGAGTACCCAAAAAATCAATTCAAAACTCAAAATGGGGATGGTTGATGGTTGATGGTTGACTGTTGACTGCGAAAGATTTCTACCTTGTCTACCTCATTTGCAATTTTGAATTTTGAATTTTGTACGCCTTTGGCGTTCCCGCAGGGTATTTTGAATTGATTTGTCCCCCTACACCCCTACACCCACAGCTTCGGGCAGAATTAACATGGCATCGCCGAAGGAATAAAAGCGATATCTAGAAGCGATCGCTTGCTGGTATATATTTAATAATCTCTCTCTACCAATCAGCGCACTCACCAGCATCAGCAAACTAGAACGGGGTAGGTGAAAATTAGTAATTAAACCTTCTACGACTCGCCACTGGTAGCCAGGATAAATAAATAGGTTGGTTTTCCCGCAAAAAGGTTGTAAATCCTCACAGGCGGCTGCTGCACCTTCTAAAGCACGGACAACCGTTGTTCCCACAGCAATAATCCGCCCCCCGGCTTGTTTAGTAGCGCGGATTTGTTCTACTGTCTCTGTGGAGACTTCAATCCATTCTTCGTGCATTTGGTGGCTGGTTACGTCTTCCACTTCCACAGGGCGAAAAGTTCCCACGCCTACGTGTAGGGTAATAAAAGCTTGATTAATATTGCGATCGCGCAATTTTTCTAATAACTCTGGAGTAAAGTGTAACCCAGCAGTAGGAGCTGCGATCGCTCCCGGTTGTTCAGCATACACTGTCTGATACTGTTCGTCAGCCGCCTGAGATGCCGTAATGTAAGGAGGTAGCGGTATTTCGCCGAATTTATCTAAAATCTGTACTAAAGATTGAGTCTCCGGCAAATCAAATTGCAGCAACCGCCCGCCTGTCGCCTTATCCGTTTCCATAACAGTCGCAGTTAACAAGGGACTCTTGACTGGGGACTGGGGACTAGGGACTGGGGAAAAACCTAATTTTCCGGCTTCAAAAAAGATTTTACTGCCTTTTTTAAACCGTTTTCCCGGCTTAACTAAAGCTAACCAACAATTATGTTGGCGTTCTTCTAATAGTAAAATTTCCACCTCAGCACCAGTTGATTTTCGCCCATACAGCCGTGCTGGAATCACTTTTGTATTATTCATGATTAACAAATCACCAGGGCGAAGAATATCTGGTAAATCACGAAAAATGTGATGTAATGGATCTGAGTCCTTGCCTGTAGTTTGGGAATCTACCACCAACAAGCGAGAACTATCTCTGGGAACCACTGGATTTTGAGCAATCAATTCTGGCGGTAGTTCATAATCATACCCAGCTAATGAACAATCTAAATTTGTATCGGGTGTTGCTTGATCAGACATCGGATTGTGATTAACTTGTGATAGTTGCTGTTCCATTAAGATTCCTCTTCCCTAGTAAGCGTTCAGTGCTAAGTGCGTCATCGATGCACAGGATTTTCCCCCACATCCCCCACATCCCCCTCATCTCCCCTGCCTTGCCTAGATTACAAAAATACTTAACATTTAAACAAGAATATGAAAATTGGGTAAAACTCCCCATACTAAAACGGGGGCTTCTACCCTACCAAGAATCGGGATTAATTGAGGAAGATATAAATGTAGGATTGGCTTTGATCCCAAGCACCAAACATGGAATACTTGTATTATCTGGCAAATGCCAGTTTAACTCTGAGGGTCGTTCAATACCTGCACGGTAGACCCCAAATACCTGTTTCTTTCGTCACCGTGATTCATCAAATTGATGGTTGGGTGGTTCGGATCAAACTTAAAGGCCACTTCTCGCCCCAAGAGGATGGTGATTTTCGAGCTTTTCTCAATGAACTGGGGATTAGCTACGAGCCACCCATGCGAGTGCAAATGGCACTTTGGAGTTTGGAAGCAGGACAGTCGGCTGTAGATGTAATGCGCCGCTATCAAGTAGCCATTGTATCTCACGGTAGCCCAGAACGAGAGGAAATAGAGGCTTTCCGGCAACAGTTTGTCCGGGGGTTGGGTTACTGTCCAGAAACTCTCGCCTAAAAGTCAGCATATTCAACGATACTACATACAAATTGGTAATTGGTTACTGATAATCAACTAATTACCAATCACCAATCACCTCTAATCAATGACAGCATCAAAAGCGGCGGGAATATATTCCTGTAGCTGAAATATGTAATCTTGTGTTGATGAGCTAGCCAAGGCTGGTTGTAAGTCTATAACTTGGCGGTGCTGAGAAATTTTCAGACAACAAACAATAGCAACATCAAAGCGACAAGAGTAATTGGCTTTTTCGGGGTATGTTGCTAAAAATAAGCCAGCAGTTCGCCCAATTTTGGCTTGCTTTTTCAGGGTAATTGCACTTTTACCCCAAGTATCCCAATTTCCAGAACTACGGGTTTTAACTTCCACAAAAGCCAGTGTCGAGTCTGGAGATTGAGCGATAATATCAATTTCTCCCCAACGGCAGGAATAGCGGCGTTGTAGAATTAACCAACCTGTAGATTGTAACCATTGGGTTACGAGTTCTTCTCCAAAGTGACCAATATCGAGATAATGTGATGGAGGAGGATTCGCCATTGGCTAAAAAGAGCATGAATTCTAAGTTAAGCGATCGCGTGTTAGCTGCCATACTCGACTCAACCACAACGCTATTCGGGTTAAAGCGTCAAACATCTCATCGAATCTGGGTAAACATACTCAGTATATTACTCTGGGGAATCTTGGGCATCACCACAATTGTCGGTTTTGCACCCACAGCATTCGCACTTGATTACAACAAAGAAATTTTAATCGAGGCTGACTTTTCAGGACGTGATTTAACAGACTCCAGTTTTACTAAAGCTAATCTGCGTCAAAGTAACTTTAGTAACTCCAATTTACAGGGAGTCAGTTTCTTTGCTGCCAATTTAGAATCAGCCAATTTGCAAGCAGCAAACCTCAGCTATGCTACTTTAGACTCAGCCCGTCTCATCAAAGCCGACTTGACAAATGCAGTCTTAGAAGGCGCATTTGCTGCTAACGCCAAATTTGACGGCGCAATTATCGACGGCGCAGATTTTACTGATGTATTATTACGTCCAGATGAACAAAATAAATTATGCAAGGTAGCCAAAGGAACAAACCCCTCCACCGGGCGCGACACCCGCGACACCTTGTATTGTCCTTAACATCTCCCCCACACCAACTAACTGTAGGGTGTGTTACGGCTACGACAATATTTGAACCTTCACGAGAAGATTCATCAGCCGTAACGCACCACCTGAACGATAAACATAATTGTAGTAGCGTGGCAAAGCTAAAATGATGCACAAATATAGTTCTTGTGGTGCGGGCTTCTAGCCTGCACCAGACGGGCTAGAGAGCTGATCCCACAAGAGAGTTTTAATGCAACATTTAAGGCTTGCCAAGCTAGTAGGGTGTGTTACAGCTACGACAATATTTAAGCCTTCACAGTTTCAGCAAATTACCCCTTACCTATAGTCTACAAAATTATCCCGTTAAATTGAAAGGCATTATCCCAAACATAATCAATCACTGCTTTAGCATCATCCAAGGAGAGAACTTGACACATACCCTGGCGATTATATGTGAGTAAAGGAATTGTTAATACATTGTCTGTTGTTTCGCGATTTTTTTGAACTACTTGGCCACGAATATCTTCTAAATTACTCAGAGGCCCTTGAATATCAAAATTAATCTTTATGCCTAGTTTATTCTCCATCCAAGTTTCGATGCGAGAATCTAATTGTTGAGGCGTTAATGGTGTGGAGCTAGTAAGTAAGTGATAGTATGCCAGAATAATTTCCTTACATTCTTCTTCTTCTGCCAATTCAATAAACATTTGAAAGACACTAGCATTGTTAGCTAAATTTTTGAAAAATAGCGTATCAGTAACAATCTTTTGGAATTTAATTTTTTTGTTTTTGTAGTTATTATATTGTTTAAAAGCAAATCCACCCAAAGTGATTCCTAATGATAAAGTTGCCACCAAAACGGGCATGAAATTTCTGACCTTATCCAACTCTACATTTAATGATTCAATCAGAAACGACAAATTTAATACTAGCAAAATAGCAGCTACCAGCAATAATAAATTCGGTAATGTTCTTAATATCAAAGGAATGGCTGCACCAATAGCAGGAATTCCAAATAGTAAGCGGTCTTTCCATGTCATACTCGTTTCCACATTGGGAAAAAGTAAGTCAACATCTAATTTAGGAATATTTTTGTAGAAGTAGACATACATCTTACCAGGAATGAATTTCAACTCTTGGATGTTGACCTTATTGGCACGAAAGTAAGCAGCTTCTTTGAACTTGACTAATAAAACAATCCGTTCAAAAATATCAATTTTCTTTTCTTGTCGCCAAAATAATAACTTTTTTACCGAAATTTTTTTATAACTATCACCCCGGTAATAACAGAGAAAGCGGTCAAAATCCTCAAAATTTACTTGAGTTTTCAAATCAATGAGGGATTTGGTGGACAGTGCTTGTTTAACAACAGATTCAGGCAAAGGAATATAATTTGCTCTTTCGACAATATGCTCAAAGGCATTAACTACATTCAACTCCATCTCATCATATTGCTCAAATGTTGGTGGAGTTATCGGTTGAATATCTGCATTGGGGTTAAAAGGTACGTAGTTATCTTTGATAATTTCTAAAGTTTTGTGGAAGCGAAAGTGATAGTATGCCGTGAGGATTTGGCAGAAATATTGAAATTTTTGGGCATCAGCCCCATTTAGCCGACCATCTTGCAAGCAAAGTTTAATAATATCGCTGCGAGTATAGGGAATGAACGCTTCTCGATTTTCGTAAACAGCCATGTTCAAAGATAATTGGAATCTAATGACGCTGATTGAGAATAGTGCAAAATATAACCGCACCCTACAAATATACTACCACCTTGAAACCTGCTGCCGTAATTCTTCCATATCTAAATAATCATCAACAAAAGCCTTTCTTAACAATGGATGAGGAATAAACTCATCATATTTTTGTATCTCTGGAGCTTCCGCAGAACTCACTAAAGCCTCTGGAATAATTCTTTGCTCACACAAAGAAACAATTTCTTGCTGAACATATTTAAATTTATCTTTCCCTAACTTAATTGTTAAATAATAGGGATTCACGCCCCCAATACTACTAATTTCCAAAGCTTCCCGACAAAATGTATTAATTAATCTTTCTAACGTGCGGTAAGCAACAGTACCCATCCAAGGAAATATACAACACTTACCTTTGTCTAACTGCACAATATTCTGCTTATCTAAACCAGCCTGTTGTACTAACTTCCTCGCTGCTTGTAGACGTTGCCGAGCATTTTTTTGCAAATAGCTATACTCTACATCTTCTAATAAAACTTGCCGCATCCGTTGCAGCACTTTAGTGTGAATAGTACCACTACCACCCCGCCAATAACTCGTAGCTTTACCTTCTACTTGTTTAACTAAAACATTTCTTTTTTTAAAATCAATTTCTAAAACTTCCCAAGTTCTACCAGCTAAAGCAAATTGATTACCCACAGGAGGCGGCACAATAATACTACCAATTTCTGTAGACCCTTGCTTTACCCTATATTCTTGATTGTCAGCAAAGACAGCATAAAATTGAAACTTACCGACAATTTTTTCTCCAGCTATACCGAGAATTAATTTACCATTTTCACCCCGTTGAATATGACCAATATCAATTAAATACCTCAACAGTAATTTATAATCTTCTTGGGTAATAGCAGCAAAAGGTGGCCAACCCAAAACCTGTTTAGCTAACGCTGCCGGTGAAATTTCTCCCACCGCTACTAAGACGCTCATTGTTTGGTGATAAAGTAAACTAAAAGGATATTTAATAGTTTTAATAGGTTCAATCCAACGTGATTCTAGATAAAGTTGAATAATCGCTATACACTGTAAAAGTTGCCAGGGAATTTGCTCTGGTAGCGGTGCTTCTGCCACCAGTTCATCTTCAGCACAAATAAAGCGCATATCAGCCGCCTCACCTCTCCTACCTGCGCGTCCTAAACGTTGTAAAAAACTCGCTACAGATAGAGGTGATTCTAACTGAATCACTCGCTCTAAATGACCGATATCTATCCCTAATTCTAGCGTCAGGGTGGCAGCAGTTACGGCTGGGTGATGCGGTTCGCGCATGGCATTCTCCGCCGCTTGTCGTAAGCTAGTGGAAATACTACCATGATGGACATGATAGATATCTGGTAGGGCTTGTTGTTCAGCAATTTTTCGCAACGATGCTATGATTAATTCAGTTTGAGTGCGGTTATTAGCAAAGATTAAACATTTCCGAGATTTACTCAGATTGAAAATATATTGCTCATAGTCTGTAGATTCTGAATCATCTATATTTTTATCAATAAAAAAGTGTTCTAAGGCTAGTTTAATTTGCCGTTTCCCTGCTTCTACTTGGGGTGTGATTACTGGTTTATCCGTTCCAGCAGCTAACCACGCTTCAGCCATTGAGTAATCACCGAGAGTTGCTGATAAACCAATGCGTCGCGGTTGTGTTTGTGTTAAATTGGCTAAACGCTGTAGTTGACAAATAATCTGAGAACCGCGTTCATTACCCATAAAGGCGTGAATTTCATCAATAATCACAAACCTTAAATCACCAAATAAGTTTAATAGGTGTTGATGTTTGTTGACTAATAAGCTTTCTAGTGATTCTGGGGTAATTTGTAAAATTCCTTGGGGATTTTTTAGCAATTTATTTTTCCGGCTTTGTGCAACATCCCCATGCCAATGATAAACGGGTATATCGGCTGATTTTAGTAAGTCGTTGAGGCGTTCAAATTGGTCGTTAATTAAGGCTTTGATGGGGCTAATATATAATACACCGATGGTTTTGGCTGGGTGGTTATGCAGTAGGGTTAAGACTGGTAAAAATGCGGCTTCTGTTTTTCCGGCGGCTGTGGCTGCGGCTATGAGTAAGTGGGCATCGGTGTCGAATATTACTTGACAAGCAGAGGTTTGGACTGGGCGTAGTTCTGTCCAGTTGTGTTGATAAATGTATTCTTGAATGAAGGGTGCAAGTCTGTTGAAAGCGTTATTCATGTTTTGAAACGCAGAGGGGCGCGGAGGAAACGCGGAGGGGCGCGGAGGTAAGAGTGGAGGTAAGAGTGGAGGTAAGAGTGGAGGAAGGGGTGTTTTTATAGGGTAAATTCGGCGGTGTTATCTTCTTCTAGGTTTGGGTTTTTACCCGCAGTTGTGGGTTGGAATTGGGAGCCATGAATTAGTTGATTAAAGTTAATATTGGGGTTGTGGTGGAGGATGTTTAAAATGCTAATAAAATCTCGGACTATTTCCCCTGGTGTAAGTAATGCTTCTGCACCTAAGCGGTTGACTATTTCTTGTACAAATTCTTGTAAGTCACGATTTGTTATTGTTTTTTCATAGCTGAAATGGCTAGTGTGTATTTCGGTTAAGCGTTGCAATAGGGTGAGGATTTCTGCTTCGCTTAATGGGTTGAGTCGGATAACTGGCCCTAAATATTCTTGTACTTCGGTTTGGGTTGCGAAGCGGCTTTCTTTTGTGCGTCTACGCCACGCTTGATCTGCAAATAGTCCCCGGTGGGGGTCTTCTAAAAATTTGGTTGTGCCACCAATAATAATTCCTAGGTGTTCTGCTTTGCATTGCATGGTGTCGTTAAACATTGCTAGCAGTCTGTTATAGTTTTTTTCGCGGGTGACTGTGGTCGATATTTGATAAAGATTTGCGGCTTCATCTATGAGAATTAACAGACCTTTATAGCCTATTTCGGCGACAAATTTGGCGATGAGTTTAATGTAGTCGTACCAACTATCATCATCAATAATGACTCGCACTCCTAGGGCTGCTTTTGCTGCGATTTTTGTGGTAAATTCTCCCCGTAACCAGCGTAATGCTGCATTTTTTAAGTCATCGTTATCTAGGCGATATCCTCGCCAGTAAGCAGCTATAACTGTACCAAAATCGAATCCATGTACTAGGTCTTCTATGTAGTGTATTACTTCTCTAATTTTGGCTTCTACTTGGTCATCAAAACCTTCGTCGTTAGGACGTAGTTCTGTTTCTTTAACTACTTCTTGTTGGATTTTATTAATCCAGCCTTCTAATATGGAAACTAATGCGCCACCATCAGGTCGTGTTTTTGTGGAAAGGCGACTCATTAATTCTCGATAAGTGGCTAAACCTTCGTTGTTGGTTCCTGCTAGTCTGCGTTCTGAGGATAAATCAGCATCAGCTACAACAAATCCTTGCTCCATCGCCCGGTTACGAATCATTTGCAGCATGAAGCTTTTACCCGCACCATAGTTACCAATTATAAAGCGAAATGCTGCTACACCTTCTGCAATATCATCTAGGTTTTGTAATAGGCTTTTCAGTTCTTTTTCTCGCCCAACTGCTATATGTTCAACTCCTATTCTGGGAACTACTCCTGCACTTAGGGAATTAATTACAGCAGTTGATGTTTTTTTCGAGATTTTGAGCTTGGCCATGTATTTCACTTTACTTGATATCAAATAAGAGGTATATACTTACTTCCTCTTAATTTTACAATGCTGGGGAGGATTTTAATTTGAGGAAGCTTGTTTAGCTATCAAATTTTCATACAAGGCTATCATTTTTCTGACGTTCATTATATACTCTGCATCAATTTCTGGTTTGTCTAAATTTGTGGAAATGATTAATTCACCTATCATATTACTAGCACGTTCATTAATCTCATCAATTAATAGATTGGGCATGGTAATATGAGATTCAGCAATTTTTTTGATAGCTGGATTAGGATTATCTTGCTCTAATATGGCTTTTAAAACTTGCAGTTCATGACCGGGTAATTGTTGAAAAAATCTCTGCCATGTTTCTGGTAAGCTATCAGGTGGAGCAGAGGAATTATTTTCTGTATCTAATGTGGCGAGTAAGTCGGCAAACGGAAATAATTCATTATTTTCTGTTTCTGCTTCGACTGGGGTATTTTCTGGTTGAGGTTCTTGATTAAAGTTTTCTATTTGCTGGAGTAGTTCCCAAACTTGATTTTGCAGTATGTCACGCTCTTGTTGCAAGACGGCAAGTTCATTACGTAACTGCTGTAACTCTGTTTGTTGGGCTGATTTTTGTGTTTGTAAAGCGGTGAGATTTGCTGCTATGCTTTCTTTTTGATATGTTATGTCTATAAGTTGTTGATTTTGCTGGGTTTTGGTTGTTTCTAAGTTTTCAATCTCTAGTCTGAGTTGATACAGTTTTTCTTCGAGTTGCGGTTTAATTCTACCTAGTAGGGTTAAATTGTTCTCTAGTTCTTGTTTTTCTTGTTGCAGTTGATTAATTTGAGTCTGCAACTGATTTATTTCGGCACGCGAGGTGTTAAAATGCAACTCTAACCGGCGTTTCTCTGTGTTGAGGTTAGACAAGGAATTATTGAGTTCTTTGTGATTTTCCTCTACGGTCTGGATTTGAGTTGTTAAAATATTAAGTTCAGTTTCTAGTTGTTTTTTTTGACTGGCAAAGTTACCTAAATCTCGATGTAGACTATCTCTTTGCTTGCGACATTCTAAGATTTGATTTTGCAATTGTTGTGATTCTGCATACAATAAATTACGATGGGCTTCTATTTGCTCGATTTCTCTAACTATCCGAGATTTTAGTCCCTCCATTTCTTTAATACGTTTACGCAGTGAAGTTAAAATTAATAGTTCATGACTTCTCCGCCGCTTATCTACAAATAAAGCGGCTGCATAGGTAGCAACTACGGTAATTACTCCGGTGACGAAGGCTTGATTAAAATCCCATTTGGGGACTAGACTCAGCCCAAAACTTACACTGAAGGCAATGATGCCTAAAATCATTCGATTACTGATTATTACTGATTGCATATCGCTGATTTTTAGCGTTGTTAATTGTTGATAATCAATAGTTGTTCAATTTCTAATACCTCTTATGTTCTTGTTTGTCTCTCCAGTTATAATCTGATGGTAAAATGAACAAAATATGGTGAGAAAGCAATAAATCTTTTTATGATTGAATGTTATTTATATTGTTCTCGGCTGGAAATAATTTTAATTCTGCTTGGAAAAAATCAATAAACTGCCGTGCTGTCCTTCCAGAACGCCCATTATGGCGGGTTGCCCATTGCAAGGCTTGATATTCTAAGTCCTGCTGATCAATGTTAATATCAGTTTGGGATGCCAGATGGTTAACTATTTTTAAATAGGTCTGTTGATCGGCTGGCTCAAAGGTTAATGTTAGACCAAAGCGATCGCTAAACGAAAGCTTCTCTTGCATCGTATCCCAAGCATTGATTTCTTCTTGGTCTTTCGGATTCGGTCGATCAGTAAAAAATTCTCGAATTAAATGGCGACGATTTGATGTAGCATAAACTACAACGTTTTGGGGGCGCGCTGTTAAGTTGCCTTCTAATACCACTTTTAAGGCTTTAAACGCATCATCATCTTCTTCAAAGGATAAGTCATCGACAAAGATGATAAATTTCTGTGGCACTCCCCGCAATTGTTCCACAATTCTGGGTAAATCCCGCAAGTCTGATTTTGTCACTTCTACTAAGCGCAGATGGCGATCGCAATATTCATTTAACAAAGCTTTGACTAAAGAAGATTTACCTGCACCCCGACTACCATATAGTAATACGTGCAGTGCTACCTCACCGGATAATAAAATCTCGGTATTCTTTAACAAGGCATCTCGCTGTAATTCGTAACCTACGAGTGTACTCAGTTTAACGGGATCTGGGTAAGGGATGCCAATCAATTCACCTCCTTGCCAGCGCAAAGCACGATATTGGGCAAATAAGCCTGTACCAGATTGTCGATAATAATTTGCTAAGTCTTCTACTGCATCTGCCCAGTTATCTAAGTGTGGCAGCGAAAATTTCAATCCTACTGTATCTATGTCCTCTGGTTCTACATACCACACAACTGGAGACACTGGCAAATGAGCTACAGCTTGTACCCACTCACTCAAAATCGCACTGTTGCATTCATAGAGACTTTGCAGTATTTGTAAATCATGTTTGGCGGCGGCGACTAATGCCAGGGGTAAATCTTCAAAGTCTCGCTGTTGGGCAAGTTGACTAAAGGGATTTTCTGCTGTGAAAATTTGATTGATCAGATAGACTTCCCAATTGTGCTGTCTATTGGCTAAGGCGTGAAAGTAATTGCCATAAGCATGGAGACAACCCCGCGCATCAGCATCAGTATAACGTATGGCTTGCAACAGTTCTAAAAAGGCATTCCCTACGTCGCTGTGCAGAACTGATTGGTAAAGTAAAAGTGATGCTGCTTGACGTTGGAGGAGTTGAATTTGGGCATAGGAGGAAATACTTGCCGTTGCCATCGCTTGAGTATCCATCAATCAATTAGGTAATTTAGCTCAACAGGTTTATTGTCTGCTGGTGTGGGTAGCAAAATCAAAATCAACATAGGGTTTAACCATGAATTTAAGTATAATTGCTGCGATCGCCTATGGTATATTAGCGATTATTGGTGGCATTATTGGCTACTTGCAGGCCAATAGTCAAGTTTCACTCCTCAGTGGGACTGTTAGTGGTTTATTACTCATAGTTGCTGCTTACTTTCAACTCCAAGGACAAACCTGGGCTTTGATTGTAGCAACTTTTGTCACTGCTGTTTTAGTTGTGTTCTTTGCTATGAGATTAGCTAAAACACGCAAGTTTATGCCCGCAGGTTTAATGACTATTTTGGGGATGCTGGCACTGACAGTGATGGTAAATCAACTGGTGAATTTTGGGTAGAGGTGTTTTTCTACATCTCTGCTTGCAGTTTGTAGCCGTTGTCATAGAAAATTATTGCGGCTGCTGACAGTACAGCTTGTACTTTTTCTTGCTTAACCTGATAAAAGCACAGCCCAACAGCCTTAATTAAATAAAGTTTACTTATCTCAGGACAAGAAACTGATCACAGGTAATTAGGGATGAGAATTGAATGCTAGCTTTTAATCCTTCCACGCTGGGGAATGTTTTTTTAGTGACAGAGTGCTTGCAGTTTGGTTAATTAACGTGGTATGTGATTTCACGACGCAGCGTCAATGATTGATTTCTCTTCCGCAAGCAGAACTCTCATTTACCTAAAATATCCGGTTTTCTCACCTGCACGATGATAAATAAAAATAATACCATCAGTCAGATTAATGGCATTGAGATTTCCGAGGTATACCTGTAGCTAAATTTACAATAAATAAATTATGATATTTTTCAGGCGGCTTTGACTGTGGTGTACAGATGCTACATCTCCATCCAAAGTTACGCAAACCCCTGTGTGTGTTTTGACTTCACACTCAAAATTAGATGAGTTGTTATAGATATAGCGTTTTCTGTTGTCTGCTGATCATCCAAAATACTGACTAGCAAAAAAATGCTTTGTCAGTTGGTACATCTATCTTGAGACAGTATTTCATTAAGATATTTTGTTCATCTATGTACCTTGCTCAGTTGGCAAACTCATGATCAACGGCAATTCAAGTGTTATGAGAAAAGCTAGGAGTTATGTTACTTATACTACAATGGTTAAATATAAAGGATGACTATACATGGGTGAATTGACTGGTGATTATTCTTGATAATATAGATGTTAAGTCAGACTGGCTAAGGATTATCCTGTTTTCCTAGGGTTAATTTGCCAGATTATAGCCATACTGGGCTAAATAAGTAGCATTTTTAGCAGAAATAGCTGTTTCATGCTGATGAAAAACACAAAATCTAGGATTAGTCAAGATGAAGCTGTTAACAAAAACTCTCTGATTTTTTTGTAATCCGTAATGAAAACCGTGTAAAGATTTCATAGGGAAGCTATGAGCATTTACAGAAAAAAAACAAGTTGATTTTTGCCATTTTGGCAGGTTTGGAACAGATAAATGAGATATTAATGGATTGGAACCAAAATTATTCATATTCACATACTTGTTGTTATCTACCTAAATTGCTCAAGCGAAAGCAATCTTGAGATTAATTCACTGTCCCGGCAATTTTACCAACTAGGAAATAATCCATGTTATTACCACTGTCTTCTCACAATGTTATCCAGTATCTGCACGCAGCAGGTCTGTGTAGCTTAGAAGATGGCACATCAAATACATTTGAGTTGCCAAAAACTAATCAGAAGAATTGCAATTTAGTGGTGAATGTAGGAGATAATCGTCAACTATTGATTAAACAAGAACGTGGGCATGAAAATCAGGGAATATCCCACGAATTGTTTAATGAGTGGCTGTTTTACCAATTGCTGCAACAGTTTCCAGTTCTAGGTAATATTTCTGCGATCGCTCCCTTAGTGTTACATTTCGATCAGGACAACTCAATTCTTGTGCGTAGCTACCTGGGTGAATATGTAGAACTGGGTAAGTTTTATCAACATAGCGAAATTTTGCCATCGGAAATTGGCACGGCGATAGGTACGACATTAGCCGCATTACACCGTGTAACTTTCCAACGTCAAGAATATCGTGATTTTATGGCGACTGCGCCCGAAGGACAGTTTCGCTATAGCTTTTACAATCCGGCGCAAGGGGTAGATTCCATTAGCCCAGAGATTTTTGCTCAGGTTCCCAGCGAGGCGTTAAAATTTTATCAAACCTATCAAAACTCTGAGAGTTTAGAAGCTGCGATCGCCGACTTAGCCTATGAATGGCATCCCTGCTGCTTAACACACAACGATTTAAAATTAGACAATATATTAATTCATTCACGCTGGAATCAGTTAGATAACTGCTTAGTGCGATTGATTGACTGGGAAGCTTGTGCATGGGGTGATCCAGCTTTTGATTTAGGCACTATCTTAGCTAGCTATTTAAAAATTTGGCTGGCGAGTCTGGTAATCGATCCGACTCTGGAGTTAGAAGAATCTTTACAATTAGCAATTACACCATTAGAAGAAATTCAACCCTCATTAGTGGCGTTGTTACAGGCTTATATTAATGCTTTTCCGATGATTTTAGAGTATCGTCGTGATTTTTTAGTTAGAGTTATGCAGTTTACCGGATTAGCATTAATTCATCAAATACAAGCCCAAATACACCACAGTAAATCCTTTGATAATTCTCATACCTATCAGCTACAATTAGCCAAAAATCTCCTGACAATGCCTGAGCAATCTATTCTGAGTATTTTAGGAATGACTGAGGCAGAAATTGTCAGTTGTGTAGCAAAGCACCATCAAATACCTCAACCCCAAAAAGCACAGAACTTAGTGCCTCTTTATTACGAAAAAACTCGGTTGCGTGGTTGCTAGCAGCAATCACTCAAAACTAGCTGATTCATTCAGATTTGAGTGTATATTCCGCCCAGATTTTGCTGCACTCCGAAGTAACTAAAGGATCAAGATATTTATCTTGTAGGTGGTTTACAGGTATCAATTTTTAACTTTGAATTAATTCATCCTAGATGCTGCTGCGAAAACAATGCTAAATTCCTTGATAGACATTGCCACTAACATCCAGATTGAGCCAAACTTTTGCATCTACCATCCCCATTATCAACCTTTTGCTTTACCACCGAAAGTAGCAGACAGATTTCGCCAAAATTCGACGGCTTTACAACATAAATATCTCAACTTACTGTTACGTAATTTTATTTACGGTATTTATTATAATGGTGCATTACAAAGCAGTTTGGCAGTTGCACATAGTCATGCTAATTATCCAATTCCACAAAATTTAGCCACTAATTCGGTTGTAGATATCGATTGGGGATTTTATCAACAACTGCAAGCTAGTAATCATGGTAGAGGTTATTTTGACCCCAATTGGCAAGTGTTGCGAAAAGAACCAGATGGTAGTATGGCAGTGACTAAAGATGGTTTAACTTTATATATTGAGCCAGATTGCCATCTTCAAACCGGAAAAAAATCCGTCAAAGTCGGGGAATCAGTCGCTATTTGGATGCCTAATAACCGCTTGCAAAATGGTTATTACTTGGCTGTCAGCAATCTGGGGCAAGAACAGCAAGGAAATTTAGATGGTGATTTCGGCGCAGTGAGGATTTATTTTAACTTCAATCCGGCGGGTGCGATCGCTATCATGGATCATCTGACGCAGCAATTAAATGCAGCCGCTATCCCCTTTACATTTCAAGTTCTCTACAATCCTACTGCCTATGAACGCTATGATTCTGGTCTACTCTACTTTGACCGAGAATACTATACAGTAATCCACAAAATTCTACAAGTTATTTATCAAGAAAATCAAACTTATTTTCAGCCAGAAATACCATTATTTACCAAGTATTTAGCACCAGGGTTAGGACTAGCGGAAGAACCTACACAAAAATTAGCTACCCCAGAAAGTTTTGGCATGAATCGTTGCCAAATTCTCGCGAATGCCTTATTAGAAGCTTGGCATACAGGTAAGAATGCCGTAGAAGAAAGAATGAAAGCAATTAAACAACACTTTCAACATCACTCTATTGATTGGCAACGCCCCTACCTCAATCCTACCTCCGAAGACATATATTATCCCTTAAAGTAATCAATTTTGCTTTGACAATACAGTAAAATTAGTCCAGATAGCAGGTGATTATCCTGCTATTTTTTATTGTTAAATTTTCCTTTTTAGTTATGTCTTTTACTTATCATCGCACTATTCGCTTTCAAGATACTGATGCGGCTGGAGTTGTATATTTTGCTAATATCCTCAGCATTTGTCACGAAGCTTATGAAGAATCTTTAGCAATATCAGGGATAAATATTCAACAATTTTTTACTCATCCAAAAGTGGCTTTTCCCATTGTTCATGCCAGCGTGGATTTTTTCCGCCCAATATTTTGTGGAGACAAGCTATTAATTAGTTTAATACCCCAAAAAATCAGTCTGGAAAAATTGGAAATCACCTACGAAATTTATTCAGATGACGTAATCATTGCGAAAGCTGTTACTAGACACGTTTGTATTGACGCAAGTAGTCGCACTAAGCAAGAATTGCCTGGGGAAATTATCCAATGGTTGGAAGCTAACCGCAAAGAAACAGAAAGTGCAGAAAGAAGAAAAGCCAGAGAGATAAATTAACACACATCTTGCACCTATCTTGCACCAAAATCAAAGATGGGGTTTTTTGAAATATCTGAGGCTGATACCCCAGTCCCCAGCCTCTGAAAACTCTCTGTGTTTTTTCAGGGATAATCCCCTATCAAATCATTGCCAATTTGAACACATCCTTGAGGAAGATGACCTTGAGAAGGAGTAGTTTTAAATTAATCTTGGTGTGTCAAATAACTGCTTTCCAGAAAGGTTTAGCAGTAGCTAAACCTTTTTTTCCACAGGTTAATGCTATTTATGAATATTATGAGGATTATTAATTTTTTCATAACTCATATTTAACCTAAATCTTGTATATACAGCAACTCTCTAGAGAACATCCGGCAGTGCATTACATATCTAAAGATAGATGCACTAAAGCATCACTTTAATTATAATCATCCCTATGGTAAACTCTTGGTATGTATGGGCTTGGCTGATCACCGAGCCTATTTTGTCAAAATTTGTCACACAAAATTCCGCCTTTTTGTAGTAATCTCAGAGCGTGTTGTCAAACTATTGTGATTAATATCAAAGCCTCAAAAATCTTACTATCTTTCTAGAGATAGGGGAACAAGTTTTGGACAGAAGTTAGAATTTAGCCTGTTAATGCCTGAAAAACGTGTGTAAACCCTGGAATTTTAGCCAGGGTCTTCTTTTTGGTATCCTGGAATCAGGAACATACATTATTATTGCGTCATTTCGGATATGAAAACAAATGCACATCTGTGACTGAATTACTCATGATGTGTCAGGGACTATTCATTGGGTTTCGTCAAAATTTGATTGAATATTTAAATTCTATTTTTTGGGAGATTAATATCATATTTTCTAGTATTTGTACACATCTTTCTGATAGATGAACTATTATCAAATTGGAAATAAATTTAAAATATATGGTAAACACCTGGTATAACTAGAGGCTGAGTAATTTCTCAGACCTCTTTTTTACTGGATCAACTACTAATTTATTTGGCAATCAGCTTCAGATTTTAGGGGAGAGTTACCCGGTGCATGATTGCTATGGAGAGGAATTTATAGTATAATTATTAGTTGGCTAAAAACAAATTATATGCACAAACGAATTGATTTATACTTAAGGAAGATGTTATTTAAAAAAAAGCCAGTGTAAATTAATTTGATACGTTGTTAAGCACAGCAATCATCGAGGTTTGGTCACCAACCAAACCTTTTTTATAATTAGCACAATGAGTACATAACAGGTTTAACAAGATTTGTATACACCCTATAGAGAGATGAACTAAAGTAAGAGAGGGATTAAATTAATCTTGGTGTAGTAAATGCTTGGTATATAAGGGCTTGGTGAAGCCAAGCCTTTTTTTCAGCAAATTTTTGATTTTTAGTATTTTTCAGTATTCTCAATCCAAAAATCATAACTGAAAACACGCTGTCAAAGCCACAGCCAAACCATCCGCCGCATCATCTGGCTGGGGAATCACATCTAAATTTAACTCTCGTGCTACCGCTTCTTGCACTTCTGATTTATCTGCATTACCATAACCTGTTAAAGCTTGTTTAATTTGAGCAGGGGTAAACTCTACATAAGGTAAATGGTGTTGCGCTAAAGTTAACATGACTACACCTCTGGCTTGTGCCACAAGGATAGTGCTTGACATACGATAGAAGAATAATTTTTCAACTGCTACCAAATCGGGTTGTACATTGTCTATCAGAGTGTGCAAGTCATCAAATAAAGTACATAACCGTTCTCCGACATCTATATTAGCCGCAGTTGTGATTACCCCAAAATCTAAAATATTGACTATTGTCTCTGTGGCATGAATGGGGTTGGTTGTACAGGTGATTGCCCCAAATCCTAAAATTGCCAGTCCTGGATCTAAGCCTAAAATGCGTTTTTCCATGAAAATATCTTTTAATATGCCAAGTTATTGTTTGATACGCAACATTGCCAGGTTTGACAATGTGGCTGTAGTCTTATGGATGTGCAAAGTTCCATAATTTCATACTTGGTGTTCAAACCAGTTAGTGTACATTTTCTGTTAATTTTTGTTTGTACCACTGTTCCGAATCAGGTATGTCAATTGGTTTTTTCAGACAAGCCCTTAATGCACTGCAAAAGCAGTCGCGCAGTCGAACTTCCCATCGTGTGAACCAGTGGTTCAAATGGTTATCCCCTGGACTGTCGATTAAACGTTGGTTGTTAATTAGCCTAGGCGGTGTACTGCTGGCAATTTTGGGGTTAGCTATTTGGGTGAAGCTGACCCCTATTTTCTGGATGTTGGAATTGATTCGGAATTTTTTGGGCGCGATCGCTTATATCTTACCCAACTATGTGAGTGGGCCTTTAGTGCTACTTTTTGGTCTGTTGCTACTGCTTTGGGGACAAACTCGCACCGTTGGCTCAATTACTCAAGTGCTGAGGCCAGATGCAGAAGAGGAACTTGTAGATGTATTATTAGCCCATCGTCGATTGTACCGAGGCCCGAAAATAGTTGTAATTGGTGGTGGTACAGGACTATCTACTTTGCTGAGGGGATTGAAAACCTACAGTGCTAATATCACTGCCATTGTCACTGTTGCCGATGATGGCGGTTCTTCGGGGCGATTACGCCAGGAATTTGGTGTCTTACCACCAGGGGATATTCGCAACTGTTTAGCAGCCTTAGCAGATGAAGAAAAATTATTAACAGAATTATTTCAATACCGTTTTCGCGCCGGGGATGGGTTGACTGGTCATAGTTTTGGTAACTTGTTTTTAACAGCCATGAGTGATATTACTGGCGATTTAGAACGGGCTGTAGCGGCTAGTTCCAAAGTGTTAGCCGTGCGAGGACAAGTTTTACCCGCTACTTTAAGTGATGTTCGACTTTGGGCAGAATTGGCTGATGGTCGTCGGATAGAGGGTGAGTCTAACATCCCTAAAGCCGGCGGGAAAATTGTTAACATTGGTTGCATTCCGGAAAATCCCCCAGCTTTACCAGCCGCAATTAAAGCGATTAGAGAAGCTGACTATATTATTATTGGCCCTGGGAGTCTTTATACAAGCATAATTCCTAACTTATTAGTTACAGACATTGCGGATGCGATCGCCGCATCTCAAGCCCCCCGCATTTATGTCTGCAACATTATGACCCAACCCGGAGAAACTCAAGGTTATACGGTTGCTGATCACATTCGCGCCATTGATGCGGCTTGTGGACAAAGACAACTATTTGATGCTGTATTAATACACAAAAAATCACCCTCAGCCCAATCACTCATCCGCTACGCTCAACAAAATTCCCATCCTGTATTTTTAGATAGGGAAGATGTCTCCCAACTCGGAAGAAGAATTGTTTTGGCTAACGTCATGTACGAAGATGAAACCGGCTTTGTGCGTCACAATCCCCAAAAGTTAGCAAAAGTCCTCTTAAAGTGGTACAGTGGCGCGCATCATGGAAAATGAGGGTTAATTAAATGAAAATTTTCCTCGCAAATGCCGAAGCAACGCTAAACTTGGGTATCCGTCTCGGAAAAACTCTAAATGCTGGTAGTGTGATTCTTCTAGAAGGTGATTTAGGTGCTGGTAAGACTACATTAGTACAGGGTATTGCACAAGGTTTAGGAATAACTGAGCCGATTGTTAGTCCTACTTTTACCCTGATTAATGAGTATTCACAAGGACGCTTACCCCTTTACCATCTTGATTTGTATCGTTTAGAACCACAAGAGGTTTCAGCATTAAACCTAGAAATTTATTGGGAAGGTGTCGAGGTGATTCCGGGTATTGTAGCGATTGAGTGGGCGGAACGAATGCCTTATAAGCCAAGTAGTTATTTGCAAGTCTATTTGACTTATGGAAATGAAGGCACTCGTCAAGCCGGGATTATACCATTCAATTGCACCATCAACGAATTCATTAATGCTATGTGAGATGTTTTGCTTAAATTTGGGTAAAAACGCTGTCAACACTTCTACAGGATCAGGTTTGGTAGGTGAATAGAGTCCATTTTGGCAATGAAGAGGGTAAATTAACAAATTCACCCCCTAGCACACCCGTATCTTCCTAAATTTATCAGCACTAACAGCGTCATTTCCCCATCCAACCTTACTGTCTGACGACAATCTCAAATATTCTACGATAGTCGAGGGAGAGTTCCACGCTCGTTCTATCTACCGCTACCACGCTCATCAAAAAAAATCATCAACATAATTGTCTGCTTTAATCCCAAACTCAATGAAATCTGATTTACAAGCACATCTGGTGAGATTTACCATCTACTAACTTGCGGAGTGAGAATTGCGCTCATTGCGTATTCTCGCGGTGAATATGGCAGTAGATGGATAAAAAATTAACTCAAATTGTCTTCAAAAATGTTTTCGCAGGCGATATCTAGTAAGTTAAGAGATTTTTTTAATACCTGCTTTTTCCACAAATTAGATTGATCTCAAAACTCACATAAACTGTTCCTTTATTTGGATAATTTTGCTGTTCAGGCTCTTGTAAGGTCTGAGTTAACCAGTCCATACTGGTAAAAATTTTTTGTTTCATGCACTCAGGTTATTACTGTTAACCCATTGCTTGATTATCTCTGTAGATTTGTGCTTGGGTTGGCTGGAAAGAATGCCTAGGGGTCGTTTGAAGCGTGATTTTGCTAAGTAATGCTAAGATTTTTAGCTACATCACTGCTTAATCAGTAGGCAATCACAAATGTCAGAAATAAGTTTTAATGGGGAACAAATTAAGTGCATATAAAATTTTTATATGTATAAAACATAGTTTTCGCAGCTACTTACCCGGTTACTTCAACCTATTGTTCTCTACAGTTATTTGCTAAAACATCCGGATAGTTAAACGCAAAAAACAAAAGGACACAGGTTTAATGTACAGAAATTTCTGTACTAGCCGTCTCACCTGGCTTTGCACTTAATTATCAAATCCAATTCAGGAGCTATACTTCTAAAGTAACTAATTGTTAATAATGAGATAAACTGATTTTTTTTAATTTTTATTAAAAGTTATGCTTATGATTAACTCGAAATTCATAAAAATATCAGACATTTTCCGGCGTTAGTTTAGCATTTATATGAAAATATCCAGTACAAATACTACCCAACTGATTTATAAAATATTTACCCTAAAGTTTTTTGCGTAAAAATACTAATTGAACATGATCAAAGAAGCGATCGCATGCTGAAGTGTTGGGTGGTAGTGATTAAATAGAGGCGGGCTGACAACAAATCATCATGAATATATTGATGATTTTGGTAAACCAGCCCCTAATGGTCAAGAATTTTGACCGCACCAGCATCACTGTTGACTTCTCTGAAGGCTAGGACAGTTAGTTTGGCGATTCATCACCTTTACTACACAAAAGTTAAAGCTTGACCCCGTACTTCTGTATTGAGTTTGCCTTTGTCGTAGACAATTTGACCACCGACGATAGTTGTGACAGCCCAGCCTGTGAGATTCCAGCCTTCAAAGGGACTCCAACGACTCTTGGTTAATAGTTCCTCTCGGCGGACGGGACGGTACGTGTTCAAATCTACCAGGACTAAATCAGCATCATAACCGGGAGCGATCGCGCCTTTATTGGGGATACCATAAGCTTCGGCTACAGCCTTAGACATCCAATTTACCACTTGAGCAACTGTACATTTGCCTTCCATTGCCGCAGTTAACATCAAGGCTAAGGAAGTTTCTACCCCTGGCATTCCAGAGGGAGTATTCGGATATTGTTGGGCTTTTTCTTCTAGGGTATGGGGTGCATGATCGGTAGCGATAAAATCAATCACGCCATCTCGCAAAGCTTGCCACAGCACTTGATTATCGTGGGGCGATCGCAACGGCGGATTCATCTGTGCCAATGTGCCAATCGTTTCATAAGCACTGGTATTTAACAACAAATGCTGTGGTGTCACCTCTGCTGTCACCCAACTGGGTTTATCCTGACGCAGTAGTTCTGCTTCCTCAGCCGTTGACATATGCAGAATATGTAAACGACGTTGATATTTTTTAGAAAGTTTTAATGCCAACTGTGTTGCTAACAGTGCTGCTTGATTATCTTGAATTTGAGAGTGAACCGCCGGATCATGAATACCTGCAAATTCTTGGCGGCGTTGCTTGATTCTGGCTTGGTCTTCGGCATGAACGGCAATCAAACGCTGGCCTTGAGCAAATATTGACTCTAGTAACGCTTCTTGATCAACCAGCAGTTGACCGTGCATTGACCCCATGAAAATCTTGATTCCCGGTGTGGGTGAGGCGGAAAGCAAATCTGGTAAGTTGTCTGCCGTTGCCCCAATAAAAAAGCCATAATTAACTAAGCACTTATTGGAGGCGCGTTGTAACTTGTCGTCTAAAGCCTGTTGGTTAGTGGTCAAAGGACGAGTATTGGGCATTTCTAAAAAAGAAGTGACTCCACCTTTGGCACAGGCACAACTGGCGGTGAATAAATCTTCCTTATGTTCTAAACCTGGTTCGCGAAAATGTACCTGCGGGTCAATGACTCCCGGCAACAAAGTTAAACCTTGTGCGTCAATTTCTGTGGCTGGTGTGGTTGTGGCAATTTCTGGCGCAACTTCCACAATCAGGCGATCGCGAATCAGCACATCTCCTACCATCAATTCACCATTAGGTAAGATAATGCCAGCGCGACGAATTAGTAAACTTTGGGGTGATGACATGATATTAACAATTTTCTCACAATAACCTAAAGATATAGAAAAACCCGCTTTTAGGTGAAATGTACGCTCAATTTTGCTCAGAAAATTTTGCCGTTCATGCAAAAATTAATTTTTAATTTATGAATATACTTGCTATTAGAGCAACATCCATCAAAAACTGCAACAACTTTGCACATCCAATAGTCCGATGATTACTCAATCGACTTTCTCCCGTTAAGATTAACAAATATAGTCATAGTCTGCCTCAACGAGTCCATTACCTGGCATTTTTCCTTACTTCAGTAATTTCATGCAAAATCAAGTGTCTGACAACAATTCTAATCAACAAACCGATAATTCCTGGATCGCAGAGCTAGGTAGAACGGTTGTATTAAGTATCGTTCTCGCTTTGGGTATTCGTACCTTCGTGGCAGAAGCACGCTGGATTCCTTCTGGCTCTATGGAACCTACTTTACACGGAACTCCAAACCAATGGGAAGCAGACAAGATTATTGTTGATAAATTGAAGTATAGATTCTCTGCGCCACAACGGGGGGATATTATAGTATTCTCACCAACAGAAGAGTTGCAAAAAGAACAATATCAGGATGCTTTCATTAAACGGATAATTGGTCTACCTGGGGAAACAGTAGAAATCAAAAATGGTCAAGTTTACATCAACAAAAAACCTCTTGAGGAAAACAAATATCTCAAATCTGAAAACAGTACAATCATTGATGTTTGTACATCAGGACAACAACCGCCTTTCTTAGCTAAACCCCAGACCATACCACCCGATTCGTATCTTGTCCTAGGTGATAATCGTAACAGCAGCTACGACAGCCGTTGTTGGGGTGTGGTTCCCCGTGAAAATATTATCGGTCGCGCCATACTTCGCTTTTGGCCACTCAACAATATCGGAGGAATTGATAAGTCACCACTGTATCCACAGTGAATGATTGATTATTTAACAAATAGCAATTTGGGGTGAAAATCACAAATAACCAATCACATCAAGTGTCAATGATGAATATTCACCCCAGTTAATTGATAATTTTGATAACTCAAACTTTTATTAACAACATATTAAGCTCATAAGATTGAGGAAAGTATATTTGTATACTAGATATAATTTGGCTCTGGGAGACTGCTATTTTTAGTCACAAGACAGCATAATAGAAATGTGACTAATTTGTTAACCTCTTTAGAATCTCTCAAACAAGGTAACTGGTTCAAGCTGATCTGCGGAGCCAGTTACCAACATCTACCGGCAGTCAGAAGTTTAACATTAGCCTATACATTGGCAGGTGCTGACTGTATAGATGTGGCAGCTGATCCAGCAGTGATCAGTGCCGCGCAAGCAGCCTTAAAAGTAGCCAAAACTTTAGTTAAAGATGCCCAAGCGCGAGGCTTTGACTATAAAGGTAGCTCACCTCTTTTAATGGTGAGTTTGAACGATGGAGAAGACCCCCATTTTCGCAAAGCAGAGTTTAATCCCCAGGAGTGTCCAGCAGACTGCCCCAGACCTTGCGAAAAGATTTGTCCAGCCCAAGCCATTGTATTTAACTCGATAAAAGATGATTTTTCGGGAGTTGAGGCGCAAAAGTGCTATGGCTGCGGTCGTTGCCTGCCAGTGTGTCCTTATGATAGAATTTATACAAAATCATCAGTGTCAACGCCAGGAGCGATCGCGCCATTGGTAATCTCAACGGGAATAGATGCCATAGAAATACACACACAAGTCGGTCGTTTGGCAGAATTTCAACGATTATGGCAAGCAATTTCACCCTGGGCAGATCAATTAAAGGTACTAGCGATTAGTTGTCCCGACGGAGAAGGTATAGTCAACTATCTGCAATCTATCTATGACTTAATTTCTCCGCTTCCTACTACCTTAATTTGGCAAACTGACGGCCGTCCGATGAGCGGTGATATTGGCAATGGCACTACATTAGCCACCGTCAAACTAGGGCAAAAAGTTTTGGCAGCTAAATTACCAGGATATGTACAGTTAGCAGGTGGCACTAACAGCTACACAGTTGCTAAGTTAAAAGCAATGGGACTACTCAACAGAGTAGGGGAACACTCAGACTCTCAGTTCCATAGCCCCTCATCATCCATTGCGGGAATCGCTTACGGTAGCTATGCCCGTGTCAAGTTAGCACCCATTATTGAGCAGTTGGAAAACAAGGAGGTGAAAAATAATGTCAAGGCGACTGTTCGCCTGGAAGAATCACCCGAATTACTCTGGCAAGCCGTAGAACTTGCCTATTCCCTCGTTTCCCAGCTCAAGTCACAGCAGGAAAGCTAATCGCTCGTTCGTTATCTCTAAAAACGTCACCAGAGAAAGCATGACGACTACAGACGATCTCCAAAAGTTGTTAGATATTTTGCCCCTAGACCTGCGACAACTACTAGAGAATCATCCCCAACGAGATAATTTAGTAGAAGTCGTCTTGGATTTGGGTCGTCGCCCAGAGGCTCGTTTTCCTAATCAAGCCGAGTATCTGAGCGAAACACCCGTTACTCAAGCACAGATAGATGATTGTATTCAGCGAGTTGGAACATTTGGCGGAGATAACCGAGCAGGAATTGAGCAAACTTTGCATCGGATCAGTGCCATCCGTAACCGTAATGGCAAGATTATCGGTTTAACTTGTCGCGTCGGTCGGGCGGTATTCGGAACTATAGGAATGATCCGCGATTTGGTTGAAACGGGTAAATCAATTCTCATGTTAGGCCGTCCGGGTGTGGGCAAAACCACTGCCTTAAGAGAAATTGCCCGTGTTCTAGCAGATGAATTGAATAAACGTGTGGTCATTATAGACACCTCCAACGAAATCGCAGGGGACGGCGATGTTGCTCACCCTGCTATTGGTCGTGCTAGGCGGATGCAAGTAGCTCATCCAGAACTTCAGCATCAGGTGATGATTGAGGCAGTAGAAAACCACATGCCAGAAGTCATCGTCATTGATGAAATTGGTACAGAACTGGAAGCTTTAGCAGCCCGCACCATTGCTGAACGTGGTGTGCAATTGGTAGGTACTGCCCACGGCAACCAAATAGAAAACCTGATTAAAAACCCCACGCTTTCTGATTTAGTGGGGGGTATTCAAGCAGTGACGTTGGGAGATGAAGAAGCGAGAAGAAGGGGTAGCCAAAAAACTGTTTTAGAACGCAAAGCTCCTCCTACCTTTGAGATAGCTGTGGAAATGCTGGAACGGCAACGCTGGGTAGTACACGAAAGCGTCGCTGACACGGTAGATACACTATTGAGAGGACGACAGCCTAACCCCCAAATGAGAACAGTTGATGACCAGGGGAAACTCTCTGTTACACGGCAGTTAGCAGTTGTCAACGGTCGTGGCGAACATCAGACCGTCAGGGATGAATCTTCGGCATCAGTACGAAAAACTAACGGCTGGCGTTCATCTGGACAGATGGTAGCTTTGCCAGTAATACCTTCAGAACGTGAGCGAATTCCTGGGCGCAGTGAATTTGATCGCTTATTGGATGAATCGTTTAACTATTCTGAAAGTATTGATTTTAATGCTACTAGACAGCCAGGGCCAAATGGTGAAGACTTACCACTGCATATTTACCCTTATGGTGTTAGTCGTCACCAGTTAGAACAGGTGATCAATGTGCTAACTTTGCCTGTAGTCTTGACAAAAGACATTGATAGTGCTGATGCCATTTTAGCGTTGCGATCGCACGTCAAGAACCATGCTAAACTGCGGCAAATGGCGAAAGCCCGTCATGTGCCAATCCACATGATTAAATCTAGCACCATTCCTCAGATTACCCGTGGCTTGCGGCGGTTGCTGAACATTGATGAACCCGAAATTACCGATGATCGAGAACTGCAACTGTTTCTGCACAATGGTAGTGATGACGAAATTGATGCACTAGAAGAAGCTAGGCTAGCCGTTGAGCAAATTGTGATTCCTAAAGGACAGCCAGTTGAGTTATTACCCCGTTCTCCTCAAGTCCGCAAAATGCAACATGAGTTAGTAGAACACTATCGGCTCAAGTCTCATAGTTTTGGCGAAGAACCAAATCGGCGTTTACGGATTTATCCGGCGTAACTTGACCGATGTTTCTACAGTAAACCAAAGCTAGCGATCGCTCTCAATGTTTTGTTGTCAGATGAGCGATCGCTCAATTAAGAAATCGCTAAAGTCAACAGAAACTAATTTCGGCTACATTATAATTTTGGCATAAATACCGAAAGAGTCATGTTGAGCGAAGCAAAACATCTCTAATATTCTTCATTGGTATGAATATAAGAACACTATTTTTCACAGAAAATTCTCACATATTCTCTAAAAACACTAAATAAATCAAACAATATTTTATCTTCAGTAATTTTCTTAACTAAAAATCTTCTTTGTAGCGATTCTAAGCCATTAATAAAATTAGTTGAAGATAACTCTAACCTCTCCTTTAAATTTGCCTTTAAATACTCTCTAGTTACAGGTTGATCAAATTTGCTCAGTGATAAAATAATTTCCTGTTCGATAGGTGATATTTTTTTATTGAAAACTTCAGCAAATAAAGATTGCATATCTTTAGTAATAACTAATTCATTCTCAGATATAAATTCACTTACTTTACCATCAAAAATATTTTTGATTGATATAGCAATACTTTTTAAATAAGCAGGATTCCCTGCATACAAATTAACTAAATTTAGCCAAGTTTCATCTTTATTTAGTCCTATATTATGTAAAATATCAACATTATTCAAACCAGATAACTCTAAAGATTGAATAGGATATAAATCCTGATTTAAAGATTCCATCTCCGTAGATTTTTCTTCGCTAATTAAAATCACACTACTTTGATGTTCAATTCTTGTCATTAGACTAAAAAAGTTTTGATAATCTTGATATTCAGTTTTATATTGTCCAGCAAACTCACCACTAACAAATATATTCTGAACATCATCAAGAATAATTAAACATCTTTGTTCCCTGAACAACTTAAATAATTGTTTTAACTTATCATCTATAGTTTTTTTCACTTCTCGTTGACAAACATCTAATAAATCATCAATAAGTAAATCTAAAGATTTAGGATACTTTAGACATCTCCAGATAATCACATCAAATTTATCTAAATGTAAATCAACAAATCTTTTCACCAGCGTAGTTTTACCAATGCCATATAGTCCTAAGATAGAGATTAAATTGGTATTTTGATTGAATATCCAATTATAAATCGTTTGAAGTTCAGAGTTTCTATTATAAAAGTTGATAATTTGAGGTGCTAAAGTTAAATCGTGAGTAATTGATTTAGATTTATGGATATTATTATCTTGGTTATTATATTGATCAAGGGCTTGTGAACCAAAATGAAAAGTATGATTATTATTTTGTTTATTGTTATTTTGAATAATAATTGGTAATGATGTTATTTTCAATCTTTCAATTGTGGAACGAAAATTAGTTTTTTTTATATCTTCGTCTAAGATTTCAGATAAAAGTTGCCATAATTCAGCACCTACATCTCCTACATGATTTTTAGTAACATTACATTCTTGTGCAATATCATCATAGGTTTTTCTCTCCCACGTTCCCTCAACTACAGCAGTTTGAACGTCATCTAAATGCTTGCCAGTTTTATCAAATACTAACTTATCCACAAAATTTACAACTTCATTTACATTCATAAAAGCTATACACTGTAACGTTTTTAACCATTATAGCGAAACACAAGTCAAATTTTTCCGATATTTTCCGGTGTTTTTCTTAGCATTTTGTAATAAAACTACCGTATAAATCCGTTTTTGCAGAATGTTGAAAATACTGTAATTCTGGCATTGTAGTAGTTGAGTCAAATAGATTAAGCATTAATATGGACTACGAAATTGTCAAAGACAGCGATAAGTCAAACAAGAAATCACAGATTTTAGTAGAGCAACCGAAGTGGACTCTTGAAGAAGTAGCACTATCTAAAAGCACCCTTGACCAAATAGACCAGATGGTTGCTTACATCAAAAACAGAGATAAGCTCTTGAATGATTGGCAATTTAACCGATTTCTGAAAACAGGAAGTGCTTTGAGCATTAACTTTTTTGGCGTACCCGGTACAGGTAAAAGCATAACGGCTGAGGCAATTGCTCATAAACTTGGAATGTCAATTATTAGAGCTAACTATGGTGAGCTTGAATCCTCTTTTATAGGAGGAACATCTGATAACTTAGCATCAGTTTTCAAAACAGCAGAAGAAACAAAAAGCTTACTATTCTTTGATGAAGTTGATGCTGTCCTCAGTAGAAGAATCTCCAATCTATCACAAGCAGCCGATCATGGTGTGAATTCAGCAAAAAGCACTTTGCTCACTCTATTAGACAAATTCAACGGAATTATTGTGTTTGCGACAAATCTGTTTGATAACTATGATGAGGCTTTTTTGAGGAGAATTATATTCAATATAGAGTTTTTATCTCCAGATTTAGTAATGAGAGAACATCTATGGAGATTTCACTTATCTGAAAACGTACCCAAAGAAGTAAGCTATGAGCGTTTAGCTAATATTAGTGATGGTCTTTGTGGTGGTGATATCAAAAATATCACTATTAAGTTAGGCTTAAAATTGCTAACTGAAGAGGTAAAAAGTATTGATGAGGCTTTAGTAAAAGAAGAAATTGAAAAATACACAGCAGTAAAACTAAGACACCAGAGAAAATTCGCCGAAAATACTAATTGATGAGGCTTTAGTAAAAGAAGAAATTGAAAAGTACACAGCAGTAAAACTAAGGTACAAGAAAAAACCAGTGTTAGTCAAAACTAATACGAATGGCTCTGAACAAAACATTATGGAGAAGGAATTTTATGGATCCAATTACCTGGGTAATAGTGATAGGAAGCTTTGTTGCTGGAGCGTTTGTGGCAACTTTTTGGGAAGAAATCAAGTATTGGGCTACTGTAGTCCTTGTACGTATACTCGATACCATTGATAAGATTCTTGAAGTTACTTCAGATGCTATTGTTTATCTTGTAAAAGAGGGAAATCGTGTTTATCAGAGAATGGAAGTTTATGTCAGAAATGTTCGCAATGGTAGTACAAGACTTGAGTACAGACAAAAAGAGATTGCCCGCGCAGACGTTCCTGCTGATATTAATGCTCAACTTGACAAAAAAATGCAATTGAAACTTATGCAACAGGGAACTTAGGAGATAATCAGTTATAGATAGTTATGGATCAACAAGAAAGCCTTCAAGATAAGCTTGGTAAAATATTCAATAGGATTGTAAGCCTTCCTAACCAAATCGCAGAGGCAGTTGAGGAGGGATTGAAAGAACCTTCTAACTTACTCTGTGTTCAAGAAGGATTGTTGAATTTTGAGCTAATTGAAGAAGATGTGAGACGGATACAAATAGATATGAAAGCCAGAGGTGATAAAGTTCTTGGCAGTCATCTTATCTTAGATAATGAACATGACTCAATGGAAATTAGGACTTACATTGAGAGAGGTGATAAAACTTTTGTGATCACAGTTGATGCTGAAGTAAAACGAGTAACCAATATTCCCCCTGACGTTTTAGACGAACTAAAACAAAAAGGGCGTGTTGAACTAAGTTTAAAAATCAAATAGCAACTCAGTATTGTAGTGGACTGACACGCCTAAAATGATCAAATAGATTTTTGAGGAAATCAGAGAAATCAATGAGTTCTGATTTTGCCTAATACACAAATTTTGCTGTGTCAGTCCACTACTTACTACTTAGGGCTGGCAGAAGAACTGGGAAAAGGTAGTAGCAAATAGATACACAGGGGAAAGAGAAGTAATCAAGTGCAAAGAAATGAGATCAAATAACTAAAAACCCTTTCAGCAGTAAAGCAAATCAGGAAGAATCTCTATTTACAATACTTTATAGGGATGTCAGCCTATAGTAAGTAATGATGCGCCATTAGAGGCATCAATCAATGTTCCGAAAACACAAGCCCCCTCTTGTTGATTAGAGGAGGCTTGATTGTTTAAAAATCAACCTGGCGCCGAGCAATTGTGGCAGGAGGCAACCCTCCAACTATCGTAGCCGCAGCAGTG
>NZ_CAWMSA010000044.1:0-3415 GCF_963870205.1 Anabaena sp. CA = ATCC 33047
CTGGTGCAGGTGCGGGTGCGGGTGCGGAGGCTTCCACTGCTGGCACTGGTGCGGGGACGGGTGCGGGTGCGGGTGCGGGTGCGGGTGCGGGGGTTGCTACCGTAGGTGCTGCCGGAGGTGCGGCTGGGGGTGCGGCTGGGGGTGCTGCCATTGCTGTTGGTGGCAAGGGTGAGGCGGCAGGATCAATGCCTAAAGCATTGGGTTGTAATAATTCTAAAACTGGATCGGGATTAACTAAGGGTGGAACTTCTACAGGGACATCGGGCGCAACGGTGGCAACGACGGTAGCAGGGGCAGGAGAGACGCTTGAGTGCAGGTTAAAACCACATTGACCACAGAAAGCAGCATCTGATTGTACAGTTGCGCCACAATTGGGGCAATTAGTAGTAGCTGGTAACGGTGTATAGCAAGCTTCACATTGCACAGCACCGTCTGGATTGGGGTGATTACAATTAGGGCAGACAATCATTGATTTAAGCCTTTGTTCAAGAGCATCCTAACAATAGTCTTGGCAAGCACAGAGAAATCTGGGCAGTTGCCCACAGGGAACTATGACAGCGAGGAGTTGAGAGGAGGGTTTCCCCATACAGGCAACTGTGAATTCCTTGCGCTTGTCGTGAATTATAAGAAACACTACAAGGGAGCAACTCTAGCTTCCGATTTTAACAATTACTCGTGAAGAGAAAATTAAGCTGAGAGTTCTGCACCTGCTGCGGCATCAAGTAGCCACCACAGTTCCCCTTGGGGTTGAATGAAGCGGGATGGATAGGTGAAGTTATCCGCTACAGGGGCAAATACATGAGCTAAAGCCGGTCTTTTGTTAGCACCAGCAACGATAAAAATTACACTGCGAGCCGCGTTAATGAATGGGTATGTAAAGGTTATGCGGGGGTTGCCGTCTTTGTTACCCACAGTAATTAAGCGATCGCTTACCTTTAAAGCTTCTGTGTGGGGAAACAAAGATGCTGTATGGGCATCATCGCCCATCCCTAACAATACCACATCCAAAGCGGGAAACTCTCCCGGTGCTGACTGAAAAAATGCTTGTAGGTGCTGTTCGTACTTAGTAGCCGATACCACTGGATTATTATCCAAGGTGGGTACGGCGTGAATATTGGCGGCGGGGATATCAACACGATCTAGCCACGCACGACGCGCCATCAATTCATTACTATCGGGATGGGTTGGGGGGACATAACGCTCATCTCCCCAAAATACATGAATTTTATCCCAAGGTAATTTTTGCTGGGCGATCGCTTCATATAACGGCTTAGGTGTGCTACCGCCAGATAAGGCGATAGTAAATCGTCCCTGCTGTTTAATGGCAGTATCTAACTTAGTTAGGATCAAATCCAGCGATCGCGCGATTAACGCTGATTGATCCGGTAGGACTTCAACCGTTTTATTCATGGCTTTATCATCAGATTACCGGCTTCCAGCAATACCATACCTAACTTATGCCAACTCTTCTGTTGAATTTTGAAACTTTTAACATCAGAAATTAAGTCAGCATAAGTCCATTCAATTCATGCTTATCACCTTCGATGATGACTTGTCAGTAGTCGATGGTACGAATGGAGGGGATTGGGGATTGGGGATTGGGGACTGGGAAATCAGAAGAATTGGGGTTATTTGCAGGGGGAAAAGGGGAAAGTCCCCTCTCCCTTGCTCCCTGCTCCCCTGCTCCCTCCGCTCCCTCCGCTCCCTCTGCTCCTCCGCTCCTCCTACTCCCTACTTCCTATTAAAATAAAGTCTTCCAGTCAGGTATTGCGGCTTGTTGGGCAATGAATAATTGTTGAATGCCTTTTTCGGCATAATCTAGTAGCTGATTTAGTTGGGTACGGTTAAAACTGCCTTCTTCTGCTGTACCTTGTATTTCGATGATGCCTAAGTTTTGATTCATGACTACGTTGAAGTCTACTGTGGCGGCGACATCTTCTATATAGTTCAAATCTAGATATGGTTCTTGTGCTAATAAACCTACAGAAATCGCTGCTATTTGTCCACACAGGGGCGATCGCTCTAAGATTCCTTGCTGCATTAATTTAGCGATCGCATGAGCCAAAGCCACGAAACCGCCTGTAATTGCGGCTGTTCTTGTTCCTGCATCAGCTTGCAATACATCCGCATCAACGGTTAAAGTTCGTTCTCCCAATGCCTCAAAATCAATTGCTGCCCTTAAACTACGTCCAATTAAACGCTGTATTTCCTGTGTTCTGCCAGACAATTTTAACAATTCTCTTTCCTGACGCTGTTGTGTGGCTGAAGGTAGCATCCGATACTCAGCCGTTAACCAACCCTTGCCAGTTCCTACCAAAAACTTGGGGACTCCTTCCGCAACGCTGACGGTACAAAGCACCTTTGTTTCACCACAGATTGCCAGCACCGAACCAGGAGCAAAGCGGGTAAATTCAGTTTGAAAAGTTACAGGACGGAGTTCGTAGGGTTTTCGACCGTCGGGACGCTGCCAAACCATGAAAGCTGCCTCAAAATTTTGATGATGAAATATTGTCTTAAAGTTACTTTAGTATTGCCACTCATCAAGAGTGCTGTATCTTAGGTTCAGCATCTCAAAGTGAGGACAAAGCAAGAAGACTGAAAACAAAGTATAAAGTTTATAGTGAAATATACAGTAACCTGCAACAGAAAATTTTAGGATCACGAGCAGAAAGACTCAATTAAGTCGCTGAAATCAAGGTAAGAATATTTTGCAGTACAAATTCCGGCGGCTGATCGCCGTTAATTGTCAAGAGGCGGCGACGACGGTCATAATATTCTAAAATGGGAATAGTGCGGTCATAGAAAACTTCTACACGTCGCTGGACGATTTCTGGTTGATCATCGGGTAAAGAACGTCCGAGAGAACGAGTCACCATCACCGCCTCTGAGACTTGTAAATAAATGGCCCAATCTAACTTCTGCCCTAATTCGTCTAGCAAAAAATCTAATTCTTCAGCTTGGAAAGCGGTACGGGGATAACCTTCTAAAACCCAGCCACCGCTAACGTCAGGTTTTTTCAGACGCGAGCGGATTAACTGAATAATCATATCATCAGGGACTAATTCCCCCCTGGACACGTAGGGCTGGGCATAACGACCTAGTTCACCCAAGTTAGCGTAAATTCCATCTAGCGATTGATTACCAGATATCGCTTCCCGCAAAATCTCACCCGTAGAAATTTGGGGGATTTCCAAGTGACTGCAAAGCCTTGTTGCTTGAGTGCTTTTACCTGCTCCTGAACCTCCTAAAATCACTAATCTCACAATTATTCACTCCTGAACCAGTAACATTGACAACATAATAAGTTGGTTTTGCCCAACCTCCAAGTCAATCTAACATCTAACCTAGGAGGTAGGGGAGCAGGGGAGCAGGGGAGCAGGGGAGGCAGGGGAGCAGGGGAGCAGGGGAGCAGAGG